>DATHMN010000036.1:0-3048 GCA_035487135.1 Steroidobacteraceae bacterium
ATCCGAGATGTGAATTTCGCGGATCGGTGCCGCCGCCGGCGCCATCCGGTTCCAGACCCCCAGCGTCTGCAGAATCTGCCGCGCGCCATTGCCCAGCGCGGTGCTGCGATCATCGAAGCTCGGCTGCGCGGCGCTATTGGCCGCCACCGCCTCGATCAGCATCACCTTGAGCCGCGTTCCGGCCAGAGCCAGCGCCAGACTCGCGCCGACCATGCCGCCGCCGGCGATGGCGACATCGCAGCGGCATGCGGCCGGCGGTCTCACGCCGCAGCCATCAGCGCTTCGATCTCGTCGGGCTGTTTCGGCGCATCGTCGGTCAGCACCTCGCAGCCGCCGCGCGTCACCACGACGTCGTCCTCGATGCGCACACCGATGTTCCAGAAGCGCCGTGACACGCCGCGGTTGCCGGCGGCGATGTAGATGCCGGGTTCCACCGTCAGCACCATGCCGGGCTCGAACACCCGCCACTCATCACCGACCTTGTAGTCACCGACATCGTGCACGTCCATACCGAGCCAATGGCCGGTGCGATGCATGAAGAATGCCTTGTAGGCGCCGGAGCGGATCAGGCCGGTAAGCGAGCCCTTGAGCAGGCCAAGGCGCTTCAGGCCCTGGGTGATGGCGCGCACCGCGGCTTCATGCGGCTCGTCCCAGGAATTGCCTGGCTTGACCTTGGCGATCGCCGCGCGCTGCGCTTCCAGCACGACTTCATAGACCGCGCGCTGCTCGCTTGAGAAGCGGCCACCGACCGGGTAGGTGCGCGTGATGTCGGAGGCGTAGTAGCCATACTCACAGCCGGCGTCCACCAGTAGCAGGTCGCCATCGTTGAGCCGGTCGCTGTTGGCGCGGTAATGCAGCACGCAGGAATTGGGGCCGCCACCGACGATCGGGTGATAGGAAATGTCGGCGCCGTAGCGGTTGAACTCGTGCAGCAGCTCGGCCATGACCTCGTATTCCATGCGTCCAGGGCGGCAGAAGCGCATCGCGCGTACGTGCGCTCCGGCGGCGATCTCGCCGGCGCGGCGCATCAGACTGAGCTCGCCGCGGCTCTTGAACAGCCGCATGTCGTGCAGCACATGATCGAGCGCGACGAACTCCTGCGGCGGATGCGCGCCCATGCGCGCCTGCGAGCGCAGCGTATTGACCCAGCCGACCACGTGCTGGTCGAACTCCTGCGACAGGCCCATGGTGTAGTAGACGCGCGAGCACTTCTCCATCAGCCCGGGCAGAATCTCGTCGATATCGGCGATCGGAAAGGCGTCGTCAGCGCCGTAATCCTCAACTGCGCCCGCGGGACCGGCGCGCTGGCCGTCCCAGATCTCGCGCTCGCGATTACGCTCGCGCACAAACAGGATGTATTCCGCCGCCGCGCGTCCCGGGACCAGCACCGCCACCGCCTCCGGCTCGTTAAAGCCGGTCAGGTAGAAGAAATCGCTGTCCTGCCGGTAGTTGTACTCGACGTCGTTGTTCCGCTGCCGCGCTGGTGCCGCCGGCAGGATCGCGATCGAATCGCTGCCCATCAGCCGCATCAACTGCGTGCGCCGGCGCGCGAACTCGCCCTTGACTGGATCGGCCATGATTACCTCGCTGACAGATGCCGCAGTCTAGTGCAGTACGTGCCCCGGTGGGATGTGCCGTTCGCGCAGCGGCTCCAGCTCGTCGAACACCAGTTGCACGCCGACGCGTACGAACTCGGTGAGTTCGGCCAGGGCGGACTCGTTGGCCTCTTCGCCGTCGGTGGCATCAACGCCGGCGCGCGTGATCTCGGTCAGGTCGCGTACGATCTCGCCGAGCTCTCCCGGCAGACGCTGCGGATCGGCGGCACCGCTGGTCCCCAGGCCGTACAGGAAACCGGTACACCAGGAGGTCAATGCCTGAGTACGCTCCTCGATCGGGTGATCATCGCCGGGAATCAGCAGGTCGAAGTCCATGCCGTGGCCAGCCAGGGCGGCGACGGTGCCCTCATAGAGAGTCTGCAGCACCGGATCGGCGTCGCCGGCGCCGGTACTTCCGTCCGGCAGTATCTCCGCCAACCAGTCCTCGAGCCGGTAGGGCACCAGCGCGCACAGGGCGCCGGCCAGTGTGCCATGCGCCTCCGCCGGATCGGCCAGCGCGTGCGAAGCGGCCAGCGTTCGCTCGACTTCGGAGTAGTCATGATGCGTGGGCACGACAAAATGGTATTGCAGGCTTCATATCGACCGCAACCTTGGTCGATACCGAGCCATTTCCATTGACCGATGCATCGGCGCGGAACTATAGTTTTGCCATGGCAGAAACTAAAGGCAATGGGGCGGTCGAGTTGGAGCTCAAGCGGCTCGAAAAGCGCGTCGAGGAGCTGCTCGCCACGGTGCACCAGATCAAAGAAGAGAACCGTGCATTGCGCCAGCGGCAGGAAACGCTGGCGGCCGAGAAGACCACGCTGCTCAGCCGCAACGAGCAGGTGCGCACCCGCGTCGAGGCGATGATCGGGCGTCTGAAGTCGATGGAACACAGCGCATGACCGAATCGCGCGAGGCGATCCGCCCGCTGAGCGTGCGCATCCTGGAGAAAGAGTACATCGTCGCCTGCAGCCCGGATGAGCGCACCGACCTGCTCGACAGCGCTGAGATTCTCAACAAGAGCATGCGAGAGATCCGCGACAGCGGCAAGATCGCAGGGCTGGATCGGATCGCGGTGATGGCGGCCCTGAATCTGGCACACGAAGTGCTCAAGCTGCGCGCCCGCGACACCGGCGTGGATCACGAGACCGGGCATCGCATCAGGGCGCTGCGCGAACGGGTGGAATCGGCGCTGGAAAAGGGGCAACAGCTCGAACTGTGATCGAAGTCTGCGGACTCGAGTAAGCCTTGGGACAGTTGCCGGAAGTTTGGTGTACAGTGGCCGCAAGCGTCGCCTGCGGTGTTCGATAATCGGGCTGGGTTACCTCTCGACCCTAATTGAAACACCCAAGGGATCGATAGCCTTGCTGACAGCACTGTGCAGGTCTGCCATGCAGCAGAAAGCCTTACCTGTCGCAGGTGATCCCACTTGTTGCTCCGGTCGAGAGCA
>DATHMN010000037.1:0-36067 GCA_035487135.1 Steroidobacteraceae bacterium
GAGACCTGGACCTTCATGCGCACGCTCGCAACACTCGGCGGAGAGAGCTGGTTCCGCCTCGGCGATGCAGATCTGGCACTGCACGTGGAGCGCACCCGCCGCCTCCGGGGCGGTGCCACGCTCAGCGAGGTGACCGCCGCTGTCGCTGCGCGCTTCGGAATTACCGCACACGTCGTACCGATGAGCGATGACCCGGTGCGCACCATGGTCGGTACACCCGAGGGCGAGCTGCCCTTTCAGGAATACTTCGTGCGCCGCCGCTGCGAGCCGCGCGTCACGCGCCTGCGTTATGCCGGGGCCGAGACCGCCCGCCCGGCGCCGCGCGCGCACGCGGCGCTGGCCTCCGCGGGGCTGCAGGCGATCGTCATCTGTCCGTCCAATCCGTATCTGAGCATCGACCCGCTGCTGGCGATTGCCAGCCTGCGTGCCCAGCTGACTGCTGTAGCGGCGCCGGTGATCGCCGTGACGCCGCTCGTGGGGGGACGGGCGATCAAGGGACCGACCGCGAAGATCATGACCGAGCTCGACCTGCCGCGCACGCCCCTCACCGTGGCGGCTCATTACCGCGACATCATCGATGGTTTCGTGCTCGATTCCTGCGACGCCGAGCTGGCCGCGCAGTTCGATTGCCCGGTACAGGTGTGCGATACGGTCATGCTGAGCCTCGCCGACCGCGAGCGCCTGGCGCGCGAGGTGCTGGATTTCGCTGCCACGCTGCGGGCGCAAAAGTCGGGCCGGCAGTGAACAGCTGGGCGCTGGTACCGCTCAAGGCGCGCGCGGCCGGCAAGCAGCGTCTCGCAGCGGTGCTCGCGGACGAGGCGCGTGCCGCGCTGGTTCAGCAGATGTTCACGCACGTGTTGAGCGCGCTGCGCGGCTGCAGCTCACTTGCGGGCATCGCGGTCGTGACGGCAGAGCCTGAGGTGCTGCCGCCACAGCTGCTGTGGCTGTCCGATCCCGCCAGCGGCATGAACGGCGCAGTGCTGTCGGCGCTGAGTGAGCTCAGCACGCGCCAGGTCAGCCACTGCGTGGTGGTCTCGGCGGATCTGCCGCAACTGACCTCCGCGGATGTCAGCGCGCTCTTGGCCGTCGCGGCAGAGCGCGGACTGGCGCTCGCACCGGATCGTCACGGCCGCGGCACCAACGCGCTGGCGCTCGAGCTGCCGACGCGCTTTCAGCCGCAATTCGGCCTCGACAGTCTGGCGCGCCACCGCCGCCAGGCGGCAGAGCTGGCGCTCACGAGCACTCTGGTGCGCCGCCCCGGGCTCGAGTTCGACGTCGACGAGCCCGAGGACCTGGCCTTGCTGCGCGAGCGGGGATACGCCGCCTCCGCCAGCCACTAACGCTGATAGGCCTCAGCAATGTCCGGCACAAACAACTCCAGGCCCGCGGGCACGGACACACAGCCCGCGTCCCAGTAGGCCTGCGCACTCTTGATGCGGCCCTGGTCATTCAAGACGAAGCGCTCGATCACCCGCAGATCCAGCCCCTGCTTGCGCGCTGGCACGCGCACTTGCATCACGAAGTGCAGGATGCCCTCGTTGGCACAGGTGATGATCTGCTGCAACTTCGGCTCCAGCTCGCGAGTCGCGTCCTGATGGGCGAAGTCCCAGAAGTGACTTACGCCGGCATGCCCCTTGAACGGCGGAGTGCCGACGGGATCGTTCCACTCACAATCCTCAGCGAACAGGGACAACAGCAGCGGCTTGTCATGAGTCTGCCAGGCGCGCACGTAGGACTCGAGTACCTGGCGAACTTTCTCGGGCGTCACGGACATGAGATCTCCTGGCAGCCCCTAGTCGCGGGGCAATAGAGCGTCGAAGGCGACCGGCAGACGCTGCACGCCGCGCAGCACCGCGCGCCGCTCGGGCATGATGCCCGCGGCGAGCCGCAGCCCCGGCAGGCGGCGCAGCAGCAATTCGAGCGAGGTGGCGAGTTCGGCGCGGGCCAGATGTACGCCCAGGCAGAAGTGCGGCATGCCGCCGAAGGTCACCAGCCGTTGCGGATGACGCGTCAGCTCGAAGCGCTCGGGGTCCGCATAGACCGCGGCATCGCGCGATGCCGGCCGCACGCCGAACAGCAGCCATGAATCCGGCGGAATGTCGACCTCGGCGATGCGCGCGCCGCTCTCGGTGTAACGCGGCATCAGGCACACGGCGCCGAACAGCCGCGCGGCCTCCTCCACCGCCGCGGCAATCAGCGCAGGCTCAGCCCGCAGCCGCGCGGCGAGCCCGGCCTCCGCCAGCACCCGGTTCAGCATGCTGCCCATCGTGAGGTAGGTAGTATCGGCGCCGGCCGGAAACAGCAGCTTCACGAAGGCAAGAATGTCCGCATCCGTCAGGCGCTGACCCTCGATCTGTGCGGCTGCCATCTGCGAGATCAGGTCCGCGCGGGGAACCGCGCGCCGCGCGTGGATGAGCGGCAGGAGAAACGCATCGACCTGCGCGGCCGCCGCGAGCGCCTGCTGCGGGTGGAACGGGTAATCGAACAGGCCCTGCACCCACTCCAGCAACTGCGCCTCGTCATCGCGTGGAATCCCGAGCAGCTCGGTGATGACGCGCAGCGGGTAGCGATGACAATACTCGCTCACCAGATCCAGCTCGCGCCGCGTGCCGAAGGCGTCGATCAGCTCGTGCGCCAGCGGCCGCAGCAGCGTGCCGGTGCGCTCGCGGATGACGCGCGGCTCGAACGCGGCGGCGACCAGCGCGCGGTGGACACGGTGCTCCTCGCCGTCCATGCACAGGAGATTGCGGCCCTGCACCGGCAGGGCGTAACGACGATGCGCGGCGGAGGCCGGGAAGTGGGCGTCGTCACGGAACGCACGCATCACATCTTCGTGACGCAGCAGCAGCCAGGCGGTCTGACCCAGGTAGCGGACCGGCACGACCCGCTGCCCGGACTGCTGCAGCTGCGCCATGCGCGCATCGAGATCGGGTACGTCATCGCGCCCGAAGTCGATCTCCGGGAACACATGTCCGGGCGCGGCAGCGCTCATGGCGGCATCGTAAGCGATTGCGCGAGCGCGGCAGGCACCCGTTCGGACTAGACGCAAATGGCGCCCACCGCGATCAGCGCCCAAGGTTATGATTCTCGCGAGAGGGACTTCTGTGACCAATGCAACTGCAAGCGCGAGCCGTGTCATCGCCGCATGCGCCAGCGGTACGCTGCCGGATGCGGCCACCGCCTTGGCGCTTGAACACGCGCCCCTCGAGGAGCTGCTGCCCGCGGCCGAGGCCCTCACGCTCGCCGGCCACGGCCGCATCGTCAGCTACTCCCGCAAGGTGTTCATCCCGCTCACCCAGCTGTGCCGCGATGTGTGCCACTACTGCACCTTTGCGCGCACGCCGCGCCATCTCGGCGAGCCCTACCTGTCGCTCGAACAGGTGCTGGCGCTCGCGCGCGCCGGCGCGGCGGCCGGCTGCAAGGAAGCCCTGTTCACCCTCGGCGACAAGCCCGAGGCGCGCTACAGCGCCGCGCGGCGTGCGCTCGATGAGTGGGGCTTCGCGAGCACGCTCGAGTACCTACATCACGCCGCGGACGCAGTGCTGCGGCAGACGGGTCTGCTGCCGCACCTGAATCCCGGCGTGATGACGGCTGCGGATCTGGCGCGGCTGCGGCCGGTGGCCGTCTCCATGGGCCTCATGCTCGAGACGGCCAGCGAGCGGCTGGCTGCACGCGGCGGCCCGCACTTCGGCTCGCCCGACAAGCGGCCCGCGGCACGCCTGGCGACGCTCGCCGCTGCCGGCGAGCTCGCCGTCCCCATGACCACCGGACTCCTCATCGGGATCGGCGAGACGCGCCGCGAGCGCCTCGAAGCACTTCTGGCGCTGCGCGCCCTGCAGGAGCGCTTCGGACATCTGCAGGAAATCATCATCCAGAACTTCCGCGCCAAGCCTGGCGCGCGCATGGCGCAGGCGCCCGAGCCGCCGCTGCACGAGCACCTGTGGACGCTGGCGGTGACGCGACTGCTGTTCGGCGCGCAGTTCTCCCTCCAGGCCCCGCCCAACCTGCGCCCGGGTGAGCTCGCCGCGCTCATCCGCGCCGGCGCCAACGACTGGGGCGGCGTCTCCCCGGTGACGCCAGACCACGTCAACCCCGAGGCACCATGGCCGCACCTGCGGCGTCTGCAGGAAGAAACGCAGGCCGCGGGCCGCGAGCTCATCGAGCGTCTGGCGATCACGCCGGCCTATGCCCGCTGTGGCGAGCGCTGGCTGGATCCCGGCCTGCGCAGCCTCGTACTGCGCCGTTGCGACAGTTTCGGGCGGGCGCGCAGTGATGACTGGTACGCCGGCGCCGGCAGCGCGCCGCCACCCGGCGCGCGCGAATGGCTGCGCCGGCGGCGCGGCGGCCGTGCCGCCGCCCGCGCCGTGCTGCGGCGCGCCGCGCGCGAGCAGGCGTTGACCGAGTCGGAGATCGTGACGCTGTTCGCCAGCGAGGGGCGCGAACTCAGCGCGGTCCTGCAGGCGGCAGATGAGCTGCGGCGAATGACGAGCGGTGAGGAGGTTTCCTACGTCGTCAACCGCAACATCAACTACACCAACATCTGTGTTTATCACTGCGGCTTCTGCGCCTTCTCCAAGGGCAAGAGCAGCACCGACCTGCGCGGGCCGGCCTACCGCTTGGATCTGGAGGAGATCGCGCGCCGCACCGAGGAAGCGGCCCGGGCCGGGGCGACCGAGGTGTGTCTGCAGGGCGGCATCCATCCACGCTACACCGGGCACACCTACCTGGACATCGTTGCCGCAGTGAAGGGTGCGGTGCCCGCGATGCACGTGCACGCCTTCTCGCCGCTCGAGATCTCCCACGGCGCGCATACACTGCAGCTGTCGCTGGGGGAATATCTCAGTCAGCTCCAGGCGGCGGGTCTGGCGACGCTGCCCGGCACCGCCGCGGAAATTCTCGACGATGAAGTGCGCGCACGCATCTGCCCCGACAAGCTGCAGAGCGCGGAATGGTTAGCGGTGATGCGCGCCGCGCACAGCGTGGGGCTTAAGAGCACGGCGACCATCATGTTCGGTCACGTCGATGAGGCGCGCCACTGGGCGCGCCACCTGCTCGCGGTGCGGGCCCTGCAGCAGGAGACCGGCGGATTCACCGAGTTCGTGCCGCTGCCGTTCGTGCACATGGAAGCACCGTTGTGGCGCCGCGGCAGCGCACGCTCGGGGCCGACGCTGCGCGAGGCGCTGCTGATGCACGCCGTCGCCCGCCTGGTGCTGCACCCGTACATCACCAACATCCAGACCTCGTGGGTGAAGATGGCGCCGCAGGGCGCGGCACTGTGCCTGCAGAGCGGCGCCAACGACCTCGGCGGTACGCTCATGAACGAGTCCATCACCCGCGCCGCCGGCGGCGTCAACGGCCAGGAGTTCGCTGCCGCACAGATCGTCGCGCTGGCGCACGGCCTCGGCCGCCCGGTGTATCAGCGCACCACGCTCTACCGGCGTGTCATGCCCGGCCACACGCCGCGGCCGGCGCGCCAGGAACAGTGCACGAGCCCCTGAGAGCTGAGTTGGCGGCGCACGCGCAGTGGGACCTCGAGTGCGATGTGTTGGTCGTAGGCTCGGGTGCTGCGGCGCTCACCGCCGCCGTCGTCGCTGCCAGCGGCGGTGCGCAAACTCTGGTGGTCGAAAAGAGCGAGCTGTTCGGCGGCACCTCGGCGACCTCGGGCGGCGTCATCTGGATTCCGGCCACCGCGCAGGCGCTCGCCGGCGGGCACGCCGATTCGCCCGCCGAGGCGTTTCAGTACATCCGCGCGCTGTCGGATGCTAACGTTGCGGATGCGCGCATCTGGGCGTTCGTGCACCGTGGACGCGAGATGGTCGCCTGGCTCGATCAGCACACGGCGGTCAAGGTGCGCGCCCATCCTTACGCCGACTATCACCCCGAGTTGCCGGGCGGCAAGCCGGGCTGGCGTTCGCACGAAGCGCTGCCGCTGCACGCGAGCGAACTGGGCGCGGACTTCGCGGCGCTGCGGCCGCCGCATCCGGCCGTACAGTTCCTGGCGCGCGTCAACTGGACTCTGCAGGAAACCGGCACGCTGCTGTTCCGCAGCCCCGGCTGGCGGCGCACCGCGGCGCTGCTGTTCGGCAACTATCTGCTGGACTTCCCGCACCGGCTGCACTCGCGCCGTGATCGCAGGCTCACCCTCGGCAACGCGCTGCTGGCGCGCCTGAAGCTCTCACTCAACCAGGCAGGCGGGAAGCTGTGGCTGAACGCACCGCTGCTCGAGCTCATCTGTGAGGCCGAGCGCGTCAGCGGTGCCGTGGTGGAGCGGCAGGGGCAACGCCTGCGCGTGCGCGCACGGCGCGCGCTGGTGCTGGCGGCCGGCGGCTTCGAGCGCAACCCGCTGATGCGTGCCGAGCACCTGCCGCTCGCGCCGAACCCGCTGTGGAGCGGCTCGCAGTCCGGCAACACCGGCGATGCGATTCAGGCCGCCGCACGGATTGGTGCGGCGACACTCAACATGGACTCGGCCTGGTGGGGCACGTCGCTGTGCCTGCCGGGCGAAGACCGCGCCCGTCTCTTGGCGATCGAGCGCGCGCTGCCCGGCTCCATCATCGTGAATCAGGCCGGACAGCGCTATATGAATGAAGCGGCGTCCTATCACGTGGCCGGCCAGGAGATGCTGCGCTGTCACAGCGCCGAGAGTCCGACGATCCCCTCATGGCTGCTGTTCGACGCCACCTGGCGCAAGACTTATCCGCTCGGGCCACTGATTCCGGATCTGCCGGATCGGCTACAGGCGGCGAACCTGCGCGCGGTGCTGCGCCGCGGGGCGAGCTGGGACCAGCTGGCGCAGCGCATCGGTGTACCAGCGACGGCGCTCGCGGCCACCATTGAACGCTTCAACCAACAGGCGCGCAGCGGAGTGGACGCCGACTTCCATCGCGGCGAGAGCATCTACGACCGCTACTATGGCGATCCGCGCGTCACGCCCAACCCGACGCTGCGCGCGCTCGAGACGCCGCCGTTTTATGCCGTGCAGGTCGTGCCCGGTGATATCGGCACCAATGGCGGACTCGCCACTAACGAATATGCCCAGGTGCTGAATGCCGCCGGCAAGCCCATCGCCGGCCTGTACGCCGCCGGCAACACGGCCGCCACCATCATGGGGCATTCCTACCCGGCGGCCGGCGCCACGCTCGGCCCCGGCATGACCTTTGGCTACATCGCCGCCCGGCACGCACTCGGGGAGACCCCGGCGGCAGGTTGAGTCACTGCGACTTCAGCCAGCGCACCTGGCGCTCCTGCGCCGCCAGATACAGGCCCATGGCGAAGCCGAAGCTGGTGAACAGGCTCATGACGAAGTAGATCCACGGCTGCTTGAGCCCGCGCCGGCCGCCATCGATGATCGTCCAGAGCGGAAACAGGAACACGTTAGCGGTGATCAGATCCTGCGAGCCGGAACCCGCGGCGGGGTTGGTGAACAGCATCTTGGTGAAGTGCACCCAGCCGGCCTCCTTGGGATAGGCCTCGACGTACTGGATGTTGAAATACCATCCGGCACATACCGAGCACAGCGCGATCAGGTAGTAGAGCCCTTCGAGAAAGCTGACACGCGAGCCGCGCCAGCCGGAGCGGTAGAGGGAACGGTTGAAATAGAAGAACAGCACCAGGCACAGCAGTCCCAGCGCGGCGTGAAACATCAGTGCGTTCATGTGGCAGATCTCGCTTTGCTGTTGTTGTTGGAAACTAGACGGTCGCCAGGGGCGTCACCGGCGAGCCCACCGCGCCCGGCAGATCGAGCGGCGGCGCGGTGAGCAGGAAGCGGTTGCGGGCATGCGCGCGCAGCCACGCGGCCAGCTCGCGGAAATACCACAGCTCCGCCAGGTGAATACCGAGCTTGAATAGACACAGCTCGTGCAGCGGCAGGAATGGGCGGCGCTCGCCGCTGCCGCCGTTCAGGGTCAGATACGTACTCTCCACTGCGGCGTTGTCGGCACATAAGGCCACCAGACCGCTGCTGTCGACCCAGCGTTGCAGGCGCTCATCGGTGCCATCGAGCGCGGCGCAACTTTTGTGCAGCAGCGCGACATCCGGCTGCCGCTGCATCTCCAGCACCAGATCGGCGAAGCCGGTGTACAGACAGAGGAAGTCGCCGGGCTCGACCTCGGCGTGCTGCGCCGCCATCACGCGCATGAGCGCCTCGTAGCCCACCTTGCTGGCCGTGCGGCCGTAAGTACCGTACAGGTCGACCAGCACGCCGCGCCCCTGTACGCCGGCGCGCGCCAGGTTCTCGATGCCGAGGGCGCGCGCGCACGGGCCGCCCTCGCTATCAGGTCCGCGGATGTGCTCACCGGCGCGGTAGCCGTTATAGAACACCGCCTCGGCCACGCCATCGCCGTCGGCATCGAACTCCGAGCCGCAGTGCGCCAGCGCATCCCACTGCGTCGAGTACTGCAGGCACAGCGTCACCGCGTCATCGCAGATCACATCGGTGGCGCGCGGCAGCTGCGCTGAGACGTGATGCGGGTAGGCAGGCTTGCCGTCGGCAAAACGCGTGGCGGAAAGCTGCGGTGGCCATCGCACATCCCACAATCCGCTGCCACCCGGATAGTCGAGCGGCAGGCTCAGGGAAAAAACCTCGCCCGCCTGCACCTCGCGCACCGCGGCCAGCCGCCGCGCGGGGGTGAGCAGGTTCATGCGGCCGCGCTGGTCGTCGGCACCGAACTCACCCCAGTTGGATCCGCACGGTCGGTGTTGCCAGCGCGCCATGGCGGCAATCTCGCATAGTTGCCGCGCCGGCGTCCGCCTTAGTTTGAGGTACCCCATCCGGAGTATCCGCGCGCGCCGCGTGGCGTTGGCATACTACGCACATGAGTGCAGGACGCATGCTCGCTTGGCGGCTCGCGCGGTTCGGGGCGCCGGCGCAATTGATGGAGGTTGCGGTACCGCAGCCGGCGGCCGGCGAGGTGCTGGTACGTGTCGCCGGTAACGGACTGTGCCACTCGGATGTGGGCCTCATGGACCCGCAGTGGCATGCGCCACCCTTCCCCGACTGGCAACTGCCGTTCACCCTCGGCCACGAAGTGGGCGGCTGGGTGGAAGCAACCGGCACCGGGGTGAGCGGGTTCTCCCACGGACAGCCCGTGGTACTGGTGGCGAGCCACTCGGACGGCACCTGCGGCTACTGCCGCAGCGGCGCCGATAACAATTGTGAGGCGAGCACGGCGGGGCGCGGCTACGGCCGCGACGGCGGACTGGCGCGCTACGTGCTGCTCGACAGCGCGCGTCCGCTGATTGCGCTCAACCGACTCGATCCGGTGACCGCAGGACCGCTGGCTGATGCGGCGGCCACTTCCTACCACGCGGTGCGGCGCGTGCTGCCGCAGCTGACGCCCGGTGCCACCGCGGTGGTGCTGGGCGCCGGAGGCTTGGGCAGTTTCGCGGTGCAGCTGCTGCGCGTGCTGTCGCCGGCGCGGGTCATCGCTGTGGATCTCAATCCGGCGCGCCTCGAGTACGCGCGCGAACTGGGCGCGCACGAATGCGTGCCGGGGGTGGATGCAGACACTGCAGCGGCGCTGCGCCAGCTTGCCGGCGGCCGCGGCGCCGATGCCGTGCTCGACTTCGTCGGCATCGATGCCACCATCGAGGCGGGACTGGCCAGCCTGCGCCGCACCGGTAGCTTTGGCCTCATCGGCGCCGGCATGGGGCGGCTCAACCAGCCCTGGTTCTATTGCCTGCCGCGCGATGGCGATGTGTTCACCTTCACCGGCAGCACCATTGCCGACCTGCGCGCCGTCGTCACGCTCGCCGAGCAGGGGCGCCTGCGTAACGACACCGAGCTGTTCGGCTTCGATGAAGTGCCCGAGGCTTACCGCCGGCTCGAGCGCGGTGAGCTGCGCGGGCGTGCGGTGGTCGTGCCGGGGGACTGAGGGAGGTGCCACATGCTGGAGGTGGCTGACACCTTGGCGATTCACCAGTTGCTTGCGCTCTACGGCCACATCATCGATGAGCGCGAATGGCAGCGGGTAGACGAGCTATTCACCGCCGGCGCGGTGTACGACATGACCGAGTTCGGACTGGGCAGAGTGGTCGGCGCGGCGGCAATCCGCGCGCTGTGGAGCCGACCGGATGCGAGCCATCCGCTCGCGCACCACGCCACCAACATCGTGATCAGCGAGGATGGCGACGGACGCGTGCACGTGCTGTCCAAGGGACTCGGCGTCGGAGCCAACGGCCGGGTCGGCAGCGTCGTCTACCGCGACCTCGTCGAGCGTACCGCGGCCGGCTGGCGCTTCACCGCGCGCAGCGCGCAGCTGCGACGCTGAGCAGCGCGTGACTCAGCCACCGAAACGCTCCTCGACCACCTGCCAGCCGAGCTCCGCAGTCTCGCGCGCCCGCTCCCCCGCGGCGCGTGCGTGCCGGCTGGCGGCGGTACCGCTGAGCACGCGTTGCAGGATCCCCTGACGGATGCTGGCGATACGGAACAGGTTGTAGGCCATGCAGAATTCCCACACGGCCGGGTCGATCCCCGCGCGGTCGGTGCGCCGGCAGTAGCTCGCCACGTACTCTGCCTCGCTCGGAATGCCGAGCGCGGCGAGCGGTGCGCCCTTGAGGCCACGGATCTCTCCGCGCGGCGCACGCCAGGCCATCACGTGATAGGCAAAGTCGGCCAGCGGATGGCCGAGGGTCGACAACTCCCAGTCGACCACGGCCAGCACGCGCGGCGCTTGCGCGTCCAAGATCATGTTGTCGAGCCGGTAGTCGCCGTGCACCAGCGTGGTCTCATCCCCCGGGGGAATATGCGCCGGCAGCCAGCGGAGGAGCTTTTCCATGGCCTCGATGCGCTCGGTTTCCGAGGCGCGGTACTGTTTGCTCCAGCGGGCGATCTGCCGCTCGAAATAGTTTCCGGGTCTGCCGTAGTCGCTGAGGCCGGCCGCAGCGTAGTCGAGTGTATGCAGCGCGACCATCACCCGGTTCATTTCGTCGTACAGCGCGACACGCTCGCTCACCGCCAGGCCCGGCAGCGACGGATCCCAGAAGTTGCGCCCCTGGGCGTAGCCCATGACATAGAACATGGTGCCGATGAGCGTCTCGTCCGTGCACAGGCACAGCGGTCGCGCCACCGGTACGGCGCTGCCGTACAGCGCGCTGATGATGCGGAACTCGCGGTCGACCGCGTGCGCGGAGGGCAACAGCGGCCCGGTGGGCTTCTTGCGCAGCACATAGCGCGCGCCGTCGCCGGCGGTGAGGAGAAAGGTGGGATTCGACTGGCCGCCGCGAAACTGCTCGACGCGCAATGGCGCGACGAATCCCGGCAGCTGTGCGCGGAGGTATTGCTCGAGGGCGCGCTCATCAAAGCGCTGCTGCGCCGCGACCGGCATGGTGCCGGCGAATGCCTCGCTGCTCATCGTCCCGTCAGGCGTATTTCTCGAGCTCCAGGCGCCCGATCTGGTTGCGGTGCACCTCGTCCGGCCCGTCGGCCAGGCGGATGGCGCGCGCCTGCGCGTAGGCGTGGCCCAGGTGAAAGTCGTTACTCAGCCCGCCGGCGCCATGCGCCTGGATCGCCCAGTCGACCACCTGACAGGCGGTTTCGGCGGCGGCGATCTTGATGCCCGCGATCTCGGCACGCGCTGCTTTGTTGCCGACCGTGTCCATGAGCCAGGCGGCCTTGTAGACCAGCAGCCGCGCCTGATCGATGCGAATGCGGGACTCGGCGATGCGCTCAAGAGTGACCGACTGTTCGCTGATCGGCCGGCCGAAAGCCACACGCGTCTTGACCCTGCGGCACATGCGCTCGAGCGCGCGCTCGGCGACGCCGATGAGACGCATGGCGTGGTGGATGCGTCCCGGGCCGAGACGCCCCTGCGCGATCTCGAACCCGCGTCCTTCGCCCAGCAGCAGGTTGCCGAGCGGCACGCGTACGTCGTGGAAATCGATCTCCATGTGGCCGTGCGGCGCGTCGTCGAAGCCGAAGACCGGCAGGTGCCGCAGGATTCTGACGCCGGGGGTATCGCGCGGCACCAGGATCATCGACTGCTGGCGATGCCGGGGCGCGGTCGGGTCGGTCTTGCCCATGAAGATGAACAGCTTGCAGCGCGGGCTGCCGGCACCCGATGTCCACCACTTGCGCCCGTTGATCAGGTACGAATCGCCGCTCCTGACGATCGAGCTCTCAATGTTGGTCGCATCGCTCGAGGCGACACCCGGCTCGGTCATGGCGAAGGCCGAGCGGATGGTTCCCTCGAGCAGCGGTTCGAGCCACTGCTGCTTTTGTTCGGGCGTGCCGTAGCGCTCGAGCGTCTCCATGTTGCCGGTGTCGGGGGCTGCGCAGTTGAACACCTCCGGCGACCAGCGCACCCGCCCCATCAGCTCGCATAGCGGCGCGTATTCAAGATTGGTGAGGCCGGCACCGTGGCGGGAGTCCGGCAGGAACAGGTTCCACAACTGCGCGGCGCGCGCCTTGCGCTGCAGCTCCGCGAGCAGTGGCGGCTCCTCCCAGCGGTTGCCGCTGTCGAGCTGCTGATAGAACAGCTCCTCCTGGGGATAGATATGCTGGTCCATGAACGCACTCAGGCGTTCCAGGTAGCTCTGGGTCTTTTCGCTGTGCTGGAAGTCCACCGGACCGCTCCCGCGCCCACCGCCGAGGTTGTCGTGTGTTCGTGCCGCGCGCTCGTGGCGGCTGCCGGATCATGGCACAACGGCGCTCATTCCATGACCAGGACGGCTTTTCCCTTGACCCTGCGGTTCATCACGGCATCGAGCGCCTCGCGGAAGGCCTCCAGTGGGTAAGTCGCCGAGACGTGCGGGCGCAGGCGTCCCTGCTCGTACCAGCCGAGCAGCTCGGCAAAGTTGGCCGCGTTCTGTGCCGGATGTGCCTTGGCGAAAGCGCCCCAGAAAACTCCGACGAGCGCACTCACCTTCAGCAGAAACAGGTTGAACGGGATCCTGGGAATCTCACCGCTCGCGAAGCCGATGACGAGATAACGGCCGCCATAGCCGAGACTGCGCACCGCTGCATCCGCGTAGGGCCCCCCCACCGGATCGTAGATGACATCCACGCCTTTGCCCGCGGTGAGCTCGCGCACGCGCTCGCGCAGATCCGAGCTGGCGTAGTTGACCAGTGCATCCGCACCGTAGTCGCGGCACAGCGCCAGCTTGTCGTCGCTCGAGGCGCAGGCGATCACGCGGGCGCCCATGATCTTGCCGAGCTCGACGGCCGTGAGACCGACGCCGCCCGCTGCGCCCAGCACCAGCAGCGTTTCACCCGGCTTAAGCTGTGCACGGTCCTTGAGCGCGTGGTGCGAAGTGGCGTAGGTGATCGGGAAGGCGGCGGCGGTCACGAAGTCCATGCGACTCGGTAAAGTGACGACGCGCGCAGCCTCGATGATGACTTCATCCGCGTAGCCGCCGAATCCGATGGAGGCCAGCACGCGCGCGCCGACGGCTGGCGCCGTCACCCCGGCACCGACGGCGCTCACGAGCCCGGCAACCTCAGCTCCCGGGGAAAATGGCGGTGGCGGCTTGATCTGATACTTGCCCTGCACCATGAGGCCATCAAAGAAATTGATGCCGCAGGCCTTCACGCGAATGAGGACTTCACCGGGTCCCGGTAGACGCGGCGGCACTTCCTCGAGCGTGAGACGCTCGGGTGATGCGAACTCGCGCGCGAGCACTGCTCTCATATTTTCCCTCTCTGTCGCACAGCTTCGTACAGCAGCATGCCGGCGGCCACCGAGACGTTCAGACTCTCGACCGCACCGAGCTGCGGCAGCCTGACCAGAAAATCACAGTTCTGCTGGGTCAGGTGGCGCAGGCCACTGCCCTCAGCCCCCAGCACCAGGGCCACGGGACCCGTGAGATCGACCTGCGGCGCGGGCTTCGGGCCGCCAGGATCGGCGCCCACGATCCACAGGCCGGCATTTTTCAAGAGCTTGAGGGTGCGGGCAAGATTGGTGACGGCCACCACCGGGGTCGTCTCGGCCGCGCCGACTGCCACCTTGCGTACCGTCGGTGTCAGTTGCGCTGCGCGGTCACGTGGCACCACCACCGCGAGCGCACCGCAGGCATCCGCGCTGCGCAGGCAGGCCCCGAGATTGTGCGGGTCCTGCACGCCATCGAGCACCAGCAGGAGCGGCGCAGTGGCGCCCGTCAGCGCGGCGAGCAGATCGTCCTCGGTCCAAGGCGCAAGCGGGATGATCTCGGCCGCGACTCCCTGGTGCGCGACCTCACCCAGGCGCGACTTGAGTTCTCTGAGATCGATGCGCTCGAGCGGGCGCCCGTGGCGATGAGCCAGCTCCTCGAGCGCGCGCACCCGGGGGTCGTCACGGCGCTCGGCGACCAGCACTTTGAGCACGCGCGCCGCGTGCCGCTCGAGCAGCATGCGCACAGCCTGCATCCCATAGACGGTCTGCGCGTCCTTCATGCCGCCGGCCTAGTCCTCCTCGACCAGCGACAGGTCGATCAATCCCTCGATGGGATTGACGCTCGTCACCACCACGCGCACGCGTTGGCCTGCGCGCAGGCGCCGCCCGCTGCGCCGCCCGCGCCAGCCGTGACCGTCGTTCTCCATCACGTACTGATCGTCACGCAGATTGTCGACGTGCAGTAAACCGTCCACGGCCACATCGAGGATCTGCACGAAGCAGCCGAACTCCACCACCGTGGTGATCAGGCCCTGGAACGTCTGGCCGATGCGCTCCTTCAGATAAGTACATTTGAGGAAGCCAGACACGTAGCGATCGGCTTCGTCCGCGCGCTTCTCCAGACGCGAGGTGCTCTCGCCGAGCGGGGCCAGTTCGGCTGCCGTATAGCGCACTGTCGCCCCGCCCTTGGCGCCGATCAGCGCCCGCAGGGTGCGATGCACGACCAGATCCGGGTAACGGCGGATCGGTGAGGTGAAGTGCGCATAGTGCGTGAGCGCCAGACCGAAATGCCCGATATTCGTCGGCTGATAGACGGCTTGAGGCATCGCGCGCACCACCAGAGACTCGACGAAGCCGCGCTCAGACGCATCGCTGACCCGCCGCGCGATCGCCTGTAGGTCGCGGGTCGTGACGGTCTGGGGGATGCGGGCATCGATGCCGAGCGCCTTGAGGGTCGAGGTGAGGCGCTCGAGCTTTTCGTCTTCGGGCACGCCGTGAACGCGGTACAGGGTCGGCACGTGCGCACTCTCGAGCCCCTGGGCGACCGCGACGTTGGCGAGGATCATGCACTCCTCGATCAGCCGGTGAGCATCGTTACGCAGGCGCAGCTCCACCGCCTTGACACGTTCGCCCGCATCGATCACGAACTCGGCCTCGGCCGCATCGAAATCGAGCGCGCCGCGCTTGCTGCGCGCCTTGTGCAGCGCCCGATACACATCGACCAGCACCATGAGCTTTGGATGCAGCGGGCCCAGTTGAGTGCGCGCCGCCGGCCGCCCCTCGAACAGGGCCGCATACGCCAGGTTGTAGGTGAGGCGCGCCGCGGAGCGCATCACCGCGGGATAGAAGTGCGCACTCTTCAGCGCACCGCTCTTGCTCACGATCATGTCGGCCGCGAAGCACAACCGGTCAACGTGGGGCGCGAGCGAACACAAATGATCGGACAACGCGGTCGGCAGCATCGGCAGCACGCGCGTCGGGAAATACACCGAAGTGCCACGCTTCTGCGCCTCGGCATCGAGCATCGTCCCCGGGCGCACGTAATGACTGACATCGGCGATCGCGACGATCAACCGGTAGCCGGACGGGTGCGGCTCGGCATACACCGCATCGTCGAAGTCGCGCGCGTCCTCACCGTCGATGGTGACCAGCGGCAGCTCGCGCAGATCCACGCGCGTCGCCGCTTCCGCGGCATCGACCTCGTCGCCGAAGGCCTGCGCCTCGCGCAGCGCCGCGGACGGGAATTCGGACGGCAGATCAGAGCGCGCGATGGCCGATTCGGTGGCAAGTTCGACCGGACGGTCTGGATCCAGGCGCTTCTCGATGACGGCCTCGGCGGCCGACGCCGAACCCGCGTGCCGTTTGATCCGCGCGATCACCCAGTCACCGCCGCGCGCGCCCTGCAGATTCTGCGGCGCAACGACGCAGCGCAGCTGCAGTCGGCGGTCCGCCGCGTTCACCCAAGCGCTGCGTCCCTGGACCTCGACGGTACCGAGAAAAGCGCTGACGCCACGCTCGAGCACCTGCTCGACCGTACCGGACCAGCGATCGGTTGCATCGCGTGACACCCGCACCCGCACCCGGTCGCCGTGCATGACTCCGCGCATCTCCGGCGGCGGCAGGAACACGCTCTCCTTGAAACCTTCGACGCGCAGAAATCCGTAGCCGGCGCGGTTGGCACTGACCGTGCCCTCAACGACGGCTCCAGGTCTGACCTTGGCGTGGGCCGCTGGACTCCGGGACGAGGCACCCGACGGTTTGACCGCGGCACGTCGCGACGTGCCTCCGCCCGGCCGATTCTCCTTCCGGTCGGGCCGGCTGAATTTCCCCCTACGACCCTTCAATTGACAGCCTCTGAACCCGTGCGTACATTGCGCGGCCTTGCTCACCTGCCCGGGTGGCGGAATTGGTAGACGCACTAGTTTCAGGTACTAGCGGGTAACACCGTGGAGGTTCGAGTCCTCTCCCGGGCACCAGACACCCTTCCGCAGCCTTCCACCGGCGTCCGCATTCGTCCGTAAAATAATCGTAACTCATTGGTTTAGATTGTTTAATCCATTCATTGTTGTTCGTAATCGTTCGGCGCAAGCCGAACCTTTGTAGGGGGCAAAATCGGGGGTAATATAAACTTCGAGTCCTGTAACTTCGAGTCCTGAAATCGGTATATGGCGCTCACCGACAAAGAAATCCAGAGCCTCAAACCTAAGGATAAGAAGTACAAGGTTTTCGACGGGGATGGACTCTACCTTCTTATCCATCCCAAGGGCGGAAAGTATTGGTACATGAAGTACCGCATCGATGGCCGCCCGCACGAGGTCTCCCTCGGCACCTATCCGGCAGTGAGCCTCAAGCTCGCGCGCGAGCGCCGGGAGGATGTCCGGCACCAGCTTGCTAAGGGACTGAACCCCCGGCTTGAGAAGAAGGCGGCGCGAGAGACCCGCGGCACCCTCTTCTCTGCCATCGCCGAAGAGTGGCTCCTGATGATGTCAGCGCCCACCAAGGTGAATGGCGACCCGGCAGTGCCGCGCAGCGTCCTTGATCCTGCCACGGTGAAGAAGCATCGCTGGATCCTGGATGCTTATCTCAACCCCGTCTTCGGGCAGCAGCCCATGGCCCAGATCAGTGCGCAGCAGTTTTTACCCGTTTTGAAGAGGATTGAAGAGGACGGCAAGAGCGAGACCGCGCATCGCGTGCGGGCTCTCGCAAGTCGCATCTTTTGCTATGCACACTCGACCGGCCGTGCGCCCCAGGGCGATGTCACCCGCTCGCTCCGTGATGCACTCGCACCCGCCGTCGTCGTTCATCACGCCGCCATCACCGACCCTGAGAAGGTCGGCGAACTGCTTCTGGCCATCGATGGGTACACCGGGCAACTCGAAACGCGTTGCGCACTACGCTTAGCGCCACTCGTGATCCTGCGCCCGCGGGAGCTTCGGTTCGGCGAGTGGTCGGAGATCAATTTTGAAAAGGCGGAGTGGCGCATCCCCGCTCAGCGGATGAAGATGGATGCTCCGCACATCGTTCCTTTGAGCAAGCAGGCGCTTGTTGCTCTTTACGATCTCAAGAAAGCCGCAAGCGGCGGAGCCAAGTACCTCTTCCCAGTGCTAGGCTCAAAAGAAGGAGTGATGAGCGAGAACACCATCAACCTCGCGCTTCGAAATTTGGGTTACTCCGGGAACGTCATGACGGCGCACGGATTTCGCAGCATGGCATCGACTTTGCTGAACGAGCAACAGCAGTGGCATCCGGATGCGATTGAGCGGCAACTGGCTCACGCGCCCCGCGATAAATTGCGTGCGGCATACAACTACGCAGAGCACCTTGCCGAAAGGCGGCGCATGATGCAGGCGTGGGCGGACTACATCGACAATCTCAGAGAAGCAGCCCGGGCCCGTACACTGAAGCAACGCAAGTCGGAATTTCCGTCCTCCCGGGAAGAACGTTTCGTGCAAGCGAAATGAGCGCCTGCTCCTAAAGCGCCAGGATGTCCACGCCATGTCCGGACTTCAAGCGGTATTCTTTGACGTCGATGGCGTGTTGCTCGACTCTCTTCCTCAGCATTTAGCTTTCTGCCGCGCAAAGGCGGAGAAGTACGGCCTTCACCTCCGCATACCTACCGTCGAGGAATTTAAACGGAGGTGTCCGAGGCGTGCATGTCGAACACCCACCCCGCCGCGTTTCCAGTGCCATAGACTGTCACCGTTGTTTCGTAATGCCCCTGGTCGTCGCGGTAGAGATCGATGATACATCGGCGCCCATTTCGGCTGGTCACGTTGACGTCGTGAACCCACCGGGAGGGGGACGTTGACAATACGGTAGACACAGAGATTCCTTTCAGGAGTTGGGCTCCATTGTTGTGCACTGTGTCGAGCCGACAAGCTATCTCATGCCGCTTCCACTCCGCGGCGCGCTTGAGCTCGGGTCAGATGCGTGACCCCGAAGGGGCACCGAAGGACAGTAGGCATACTGGGTTCGCAAAAACTCCGGTGCATGCATAGAGACAATTGGCTTGGTGTGACGCTCGTCACCACGCATCGATGTCGTGTTGATTTAGATTGCGGAGAGCGATGCGGGGCTATCTGTCATGTCGAATCAGCCATCGAGTCTCTTCGCAGTACCTCAGGGCACCGGCGCCGAAGCACAGGTCGAGTTGAGCCCGAGAACTATATACGGCGCACCGAAACCTGGTGCATAGGGAAAACGTTCGCATGGTTAGTGTGATTCCTCATTCTCGAGCCTTTGAAGAATGCGGCCAAAACCATACCTACGCGCCGTGTCCGCAAGTTCGTTACGCAAACTTGAACTGCCATCTCCGAGCTGCCTGAACTGAACTTCCCACGCCGCCAGCTTCGCCTCGAGCGACCAACCTATAAAATGACGGCGCTCAGCGTCTTCGGCGAGCACCAACAATCGATCGACGGCATTTGTGCCATCAGGTCGTTCCTTGGCATCCAACCGCGCCATAGCAATATCGACTATATAAACCTCCTGGCGGGAGGTGATCGATGCTCGCAGTGTCTGCGCGCGGGAGAGCGCCTGCTCGCGTCCGCGTGGATTGCCAAGGACCTCTTCGCAAAGGGCGAGCATCGCCTGGGCGTCCGCCTCTCCGGTCCGCTCCTCCGCGGCCGCAAAGCCCTGACTGGCCCCTTGCAGACGCTTTCGCGCTTCTTTCCAGTGACCCTCGTCCATATCTAGCTGGGCAAGCATCATTTGCGAGTTGTCCGTGTACGTCATGTTGCCCCCCGCTCCAACCCGGCGTATGACCTCCTCGAACCCTCCCCGCGCCGCCTTGGCGTCACCCCGGTCGGCGGCTATCAGTGCACAGGTGAAGCCGCTGAAGATCGCGAATTGCGGGTCCGTAAGCGTCGCCGCTTCCCGCTGTGCCTCTGCGCACGTTACGGCTGCCGCTGCGAGCTCACCGCGCATGCGCTGAACATCGGCGATGTTGGTCAGGGTCCACGCGGTAGGGTGTCCCGCGCGCTCATACAAGGATACGACCTCGCGATACTCCTGTAGAACCTCATCGCTGGCGGCATCGTCGCTCTCGATGGTGGCCAGCGCCTGAATGGTCCAGGACTGTAGGGACAGGTCCCCGGTCTCGCGCGCCAGGGCGAGTGCGTGACGCGCCGCCGCCTGAGCGCCGTCGCGGTCTCCCGAAAGCCACAACATGTTGGACAGTTGGCGATAAACGTTGGCGACGCCGCCGAGGTCCCCAATGCTCTGATCGAGCGTCATTGCGCGCTGGTACTCCTCGCGCGCCTCCTGGTTGTGGTCGAGGTTGCTCAGCGCGTAGGCCAGTTGGGCTCGCGCTGCGGCCTCACCGCGCGGATTGCGGATCTCTCGATACGCGCCAATCGCGGCATTGAACGCGGACCTTGCTTCCTCGTTCTGGTTCAGGAGCGTTTCGGCGGTGCCCAGGGCGCGCTGAGCATCCGCCGCGAAACCTGTCGCGTCACGTTGCTGCGCCAGCTGTAGGGCACCTGCGGCATGGTGCTCGCTACCCTTGGCATCATTTAAGGCTAGCGCGAGTCGTGCAGCCTCAAGTTCCAGCCGCGGGTCTTCCCGGGCGCGAGGCAGTTGTCCAACTTCTCGCAGACTGGTCTGCGCGTCGGCCGTGGCTCCCGCTGAGATCTGGGAATCAATGATCTGCAGGCGATATTCGAGATCGCGCGGATTCATCAGCGAGAGTCTCTTCCAGGCCTCCACTGCTTTAGGCCACTCGGCATGCGCGGAAGCGCGGACCGCTTCCACCTGCAGTTGCTGCTCGACCGGCAGATTGGTGGCGTGCTGAGCGGCCTGCTCGGCTGCCGCCAGCGCTTTGTCGCGGTATCCGAGCCCTGACCAGGCTTGCGACAGATACATATAGGTCGGGGCGTAACCGGGTGCCTCGGCGATGGCTTCCAGCAATTCATCACGCGCGCGCGCGGGGTCGTAATGCTGGAGCGCGTCCAGCGAAAATCCGACTCGGCGTGCGACATCCACGCTCGGGGGTTGGGCATTGGCGATCAGGCCGAGGGCTACAGGATCCGGTGATGCCGCGCCGAGCTTGGCGCGCAACGTACCGCCTTCGCGGCTCACGAGGGCAATCAGGCCCGAGAGCTCTGCATGGCTGGAGAATGAGCCCACGAGGCTTCCGCTGTGCGTATCTTGAAGGGCGAGATCCAGGCGCAATGGCGCCCCGTCCGTGGAGCCCGTCACGAGGTAGCTGCCGGTGATGACGTAATCGGCATCCAACCGTCGGCGCAGACGCCCCAGGGTCTGGGCGGAGAAACCGCCCGTCACCGGAAGCGTGAGGTCAGCGCTGGCGTTGTGCACGAGTTCATCGGGCACGACCTGTACATCGTTCGTAACGGTCAGCTCAGTAGCCAGCATCTCGCTGAGTGCTGGACCGAGCCAGGCATCCTTCGCGTTCCGGGACAGGTTGCTGAAGCCGACCACCGCTACAGTGCGCCCGGCGTGTCGCGGGGCCGGCCCCTGCCGACTGATCCAGTACGCGCCGAGCAGGCCCGCGATCGTCAGTGCGGCGATGCCGCCGAAGATCCAGACAAGTCTTCTCGTCCTGGATGGCCGCAAGATCGTTGGAACTGCGGCGATGGGGACGGCCGAACCATGGGGAGCCGCGGGCCCTTCCGAAGGAAGGACCCGCGGGACCGGAACCGGCACCGGCGCCGGCCCCCTTGGAGGCGAGACGCCTACCGTTACCGGTGCGATGAACCGATAGCCTACCTTCGGTACGGTCTCGATGAAGTGCGACTCCTGCTCCCGGTCTCCGAGAGCCCGGCGGATAAACCAGATGTGCTTGGTAAGATTGGATTCATCCACGAAGCCTCGCGGCCACAAGACTTTCATCAACTCGTCTTTGCTGATGACCTGGCCGGCCCGTTCAACGAGCAGCACCAGGGTGTCGAAGACCTTCGGCGTCAGCGAGATCGGCCGACCGCCCTCGGACAGGCGTCGCTCGCTTGGCTCCAGTTCGAAGTCCTGGAATCGATAGACGAGTTTTTCCAACGCTGACCTGCACTTAGCGGCTTCGTGGTGTGCGGCAATCAGTTTGCCAGAAAAAAGCCAGTCAGACGGCAAGGACTCCATCTGCCCTAGCACCGAACCTCGCCGCTCGATGACACGGCGCGCTCGCCGTGAGCCACCTGGGAGGCAGACTGATGGGGACAACGTCGGCTGGCAGGCTGTGCCACTTCGCTGGAAGGGAGCTGTGGCTTGCGCTTCTACTGGCCGCCTGGCCAGCGCTCAGCGCCACTCCTGCTCCTCTTCCGACGATCCACGATATCGACTGGCGAACCAGCCCGCTGGACCTGAACCTCCGCGGCTTCAACGGGGAGCGCTTCCGGTTTCGGTGCCCGTCCGGTAAAGCCGGGACCGGGCAGGTCATCGGAAGTGGCCCCTACGCGGACGGCTCATCCATTTGCGCCTCCGGCGTCCATGCCGGGGTCATCCGCGCGGCAATTGGTGGCCTCGTGACCATCGAAGTGCGCCCCGGGGAGGCGCACTACGCAGCGTCTCTCAGTCATTTCGTGCAGAGCGAAAGCTACGACAAGTTCTGGAGCGGCAGCTTCCTGGTCATCCCGGAAGCGACCGGCCCCGAGATGCCCTGATGCGCGCCGGGCTCAAGAAGGCGCGCGGATCCAAAAACTTAACTGGGAGTCTCATCATGAAAACTAGTCTCTTTCTCGGCTCATTGTTGTTATTGGCAGCCGGGGCAGCGTGCGCGGCGGAAAACCCCTGGGTTGGCACCTGGAAGTTAGATCCGGCGCAAAGCCACCTCGCTGGCGACACGTTCACCTATTCCAAAGGACCCGGATCGCTACTGCATTTCTCCGACGGTGTGGTCGCCTATGATTTCGGTACCGACGGCAAGGACTACAAGTCCGCTTACGATCGGACCACCACCTGGACCCAGACCGGGCCGAATTCCTGGGATTCGGTGACTACACGTAACGGCAAGGTTCTCGGCAAGGCGCAGCGCACGCTCTCAGCCGACGGGAAAACCCTGACGATTCACCACACCGGCACCCGCCCGGACGGCGCCCCGTTTGATGACCAAGATGTCTATACGCGCGTTACCGCTGGCGCTGGCCTCCTCGGGACCTGGAAGTCGGTCAAGGTGGGTGCGACTGGCGGACCACAGACCTTCGTCATCTCTTCGCCTGCTCCAGGTGTTCTGCATTACGAAGTCCCGGATCTGCAGGCACACGCCGAAGGCGCCGCAGACGGGACCGATCACCCACTCGCGGGTGGGAACACGCCTGAAGGAATGACGATAAGTTTCAAGTTCGTGACCCCCACGCAGATCAAGTACGTCATCAAGGTCAACGGCAAGGAGGACTCAGAGGGTGTGCAAACGCTGGCTGCCGATGCTCGCTCCTATACCGATGTGGGTTGGAGTGCCGGCAAACAGAATGAAAAGCAGACCGCCGTCTTCGTAAGGCAGTAACGATTCAAGCCAGTCGGCCGGAGCCGCCTTTCAGGCTTCGGTCGGCACGCTTTGTCAGCGCGCGAGGCTTAAGCGCCAAGTTGGGCTCGAGGCAGAGCGCAACCCGTTCAAGAAGCGGGGAATTTTCCGACACCGTGGTCTAGTTAAGCCTCACACGATCCCAATGAGGCAACTCAGGAGTATTGCCATGACCCATAAAGAAACGTCACACACGCTGGGAGTCGAGGAGGCAACACGACTAAAATCCCATGAAATCGCCGTCGGTGAACTCCGCAAGCGCCGAGTTGAAGAGCAGACTGCTATTAGCCTCGACGGCCTGGTGAATGCGGTAAAGCCTTCCCCCCCAGCCACGTCCACAAACGGCGAACTTCAAATAACCGGTCCTGTATGGTGGATCAGCCTCAATAGTGATCAGGCGAAGGATCTAGCCACAGCGTTGGCAACCTTAGGACCTGCTGCGGCGGCGATAATACCTCCACCCGGGTTTCCGACCACATGGTTAGTTATATCCGCCACCGTGGAAGCCGCGGCCGGTTATATTTGGTTGGTAAATGAGTTGGGAGGCGAAAACGGCGTTGACATAAACGGCGTCGTTGGGTCGCTGGGAGTAATCGTGACTCCCCGCGTAGGGAAGTTGTATGACGACTTGATTCAAGCAGCTCGCGCCGCTATCGCTGCCCGCACGATTCTAGATTTTCTTGTGATGGCTTCGGCAAAGATTCCGGCGGTAGGTGCGGCATTGAATCTTCCCGTTGTTGGGGGCATTTTCACAGCTATAGAATCCGGCACGCCACTCGGCTGGGCTCTCGCCGCCGCCGCCGGACTCGTGATCGACCTTGCCGGACAAACTCCCGATCCGAATGCTCACGGACATATATGGGCTAACCGGGACAGCCCTCAGGACTGGGAGAGTTTCTTTCTCGGACAGCTCGGAGTCGGTAATACCGTGTCCCTGCTTTCATGGCAGGGATTTTTTTCGGCACAACAAGGCGGCGGCGGTGACGTGTATGCCAATCGGCCACAGGTGGGACAGTGGGAAACCTGGACGTTAGTGAGTAATAACGATGGAACTGTCAGCTTTCAGTCGTTTAACGGAAACTACCTTAGCGCGCAAATGGGTGGCGGAACGGCATGTTACGCGAACAGAACGGCCATCGGAGATTGGGAGAAGTTCTACTTGGTATATCTCCCAAACGGAAAGGTCGCCCTCAAAACGCACGACACGGGACAATTTGTGAGCGTCATGCAGTAAGAGACGGAATCGGGACCGGATAAGGATGGGCGGAGGCGAAAAATTGTGTCGGCCGCAGTTGCCACGTAGTTCTTTCGTTTCTTGTGCCCCTCGACTCGGTTGCATCGCGCTGCGACGAATACCTCGGCGACCTGGATCTCGCCGGTGTGCCGATCCACCACCGCCATCGTCTTGCCGACGTAATCGACGAAGGCCTTCTCGCAACCAGGCCGGCGAGCGGCGCGCCGGAACCGAGCGTGACTAGCCAAGCAACAGCAGGTGCGGATCACTGCGCGCGACAGCAGCGCCGCTGCAGACAAGTCAGCGTTGCCCCAGCGAATCAGACATGACTTCGACGCCTAGGCGCGGGCGCGGATCGCCCTAGTGATACCCCGTCCGCGCAGATAAGGGTTGTTCGTCGGGAAAGCTGTTTCCGACCAAAATGAGCAAACGCGGTGAGAAGATACAACAACGACGGTCCGTGCGTGTGCGCGCGTGCCGGGTTACCATCGGCAGTAGCCGACCGGCCTGCAAGTGTTTTGCACCTCGCCAATGCACTGCCTGGCTCCTCCATCGGGAGTCGAAAAGAGGACGCGACGATGCCGACTCATCCAGCCATCCAAATATTGAACGTCGGTGATGATTTTGGTCGACGCTTCCGACTGCGGAAAGCTCCGTCGCTGCTCTTGGATTCGAAATTTCGACCGCAGATGGCAGTGACTAGGTTAACCGTTCCCTTTGGTCAGCCAGATCGGATCGGGCCACTTCTACCAGAGCGAGCCTTCACGATCTCGGTGCATTTGAGAAAACCATCATGCAACGGCTGGGGGATGTGGTACGACGGCAAATTTACCCGAACCCAGCACTGGGATGAAGGTGGGGTCGGAATCTACGACCTTGAGGCAGATCCGAGGGCCGTGCGCCCAAGCGCGTTTGATAGCGTGCATTTCAATCTGCCACGGGCGACGCTCGACGCCTTTACGGCTGACTGCGACTCAAGGCCGGTAGGCTCTTTGCTGTACACGGAAGGTAGAAGAGATGAGATTTTGTTTGGGTTCGCGACGTTTATGGTCCCGTGGCTCGGAAACAATGTTCGAATCTCCACATTGACATTCGACTTCTTCGTCCAGATGTTCTGCAGCCATGTCGCAACCACTTACGGCAGCGTCGCGCTATTGCCGGAACGCGTGGGAGGCCTGGCGGCATGGCAGAAGCGCCGTGTGACAGAAATAGTCCACGCCGAATTGCATGGAGACCTCCGGTTACCCACTCTCGCGAATGAGTGCGGGCTTTCGATCAGCCATTTTTGCCGCGCATTTAAGCAGTCGTTCGGGGTGTCCGTGCATCGATATGTGATTCACCGTCGAATCGAATATGCACAATTTCTCCTCAAGACTACGTCGAATTCACTCGCTGAAATCGCACTCCAATCAGGATTTTGCGACCAGGCGGCCTTTAGCAAAACGTTTGGTCGGCTCGCCGGGACCTCGCCAAGACGGTGGCTCAACGAGCAAAAAAACAAAATTCGGCCAAATTCTCCAATAGCCGCGACGAAAACAAGCCTACGTTGATTGTAAGTCCAGTGCGGTTCGCGGCGGCACTGCTCCGCTAAGTCGCATCGGATTGGGACGGCGCCTGCACAGCGTTTGCGGCAGGTCGGTCGCGAACCCTTATTGCTCGGCACGTAACCGACGCGAGACTTCGAAGTCGTACTCAAAACTTGTAAATGCCAACTGGTTAGGAAGGAAAAAGCGCCATGAACGAGTTTTGCAGCACGATCGCCCGTACAGCCGCGGTGATCGCCACCAGTCTGCTACTTGGAAGCCCCCAAAAGGTTGACGCGGCGCCGGTTGGTATACACAACGTCCTCCTGGTGCATGGAGCATTTGCTGACGGATCTGGCTGGGATGCAGTCGCGAAACTTCTCGAGAAGGATGGATACACGGTATCGGTGTTCCAGGAGCCCGAGACTTCCTACGCCGAAGACCAAAAGTACGCAAAGGCCGCTCTCGACGCCATGGACGGGCCCGTGGTCCTCGTCGGACACAGTTATGGTGGGTCAGTTATCACCGAGGCCGGCAATCATCCAAAAGTTACCGCGCTTGTTTACATAGCCGCATTCGCGCTCGATGAAGGCGAGAGCTGTGCGTCGATTGAACAGGCGGTACCGCAAGGCTCAAAGGCATTTAAGCCGGACAACAACGGCAACTGGTGGATAGAGCAGGAACACTTCGCGGCCGACTTTGCAGCGGACATCCCGCCGGCCGTGGCCCACTTCATGGCCATCGCGCAGGTGCCGATCTCCACTGACGCCTTTACGCATAAGGTCACCAATCCCGCCTGGAAGACCAAGCCGACCTGGTACATGGTGGCCTCACAAGACCGATCAATCAATCCGATCCAGGAGCGGATGATGGCGAAGCGCGCCCATGCGAAGACGGTCGAAGTGATGCGAGCCATGTGGCGTACATGTCGCATCCTAAGGAGAGCGTCAAGCTCATCGAAGAGGCTGCCACGTCCGGACACGCCAACTAGCAGGCAATCGATCCTTACGTTTGTACGTCCTACGCAGGAGTCGACCCGTTTCCTGCTGAAGAGTTCGGCGTCGCAAACCACTTTTCCGAGTGAGTCTCAACTGAAAAGGAGAATCGTCGTGAAACCGCATATTAAGAACGTGCTTCTCGTGCATGGGGCCTTTGCCGATGGCTCGGGCTGGGAAGCCGTCGCAAAGATCCTAAAGAAGGATGGATACAAGGTCTCGGTGGCGCAGCCTCCCGAAACGTCGTACGCCGACGACCAGAAGTACACGAAGGCAGCTATCGACGCGATGGACGGTCCAGTCGTTCTGGTCGGCCACAGCTACGGTGGGTCCATCATCACCGAAGCCGGCAACCACCCGAAGGTCGCCGCGCTGGTCTATATCGCTGCATTTGCACTCGATGAAGGCGAAAGCTGTGCATCGATCGAACAGGCGGTTCCGCAAGCATCCAAAGCATTCAAGCCGGACAGCGACGGGAACTGGTGGATCATCGAGGAGCAGTTCGCCGCTGACTTCGCGGCCGACGTGCCGCCAGAGAAAGCGTGGTTTATGGCAATCTCTCAGGTGCCGATCTCGACCGACGCGTTCACTCACAAGGTTAGGAAACCCGCTTGGAGGACTAAGCCCACCTGGTACATGGTCGCCGCGCAAGACCGATCCATCAATCCGGAGCAGGAACGAATGATGGCAAAGCGCGCCCGCGCCAAGACCGTCGAAGTGAACGCCAGCCATGTGGCCTATATGTCGTATCCGGCCGAGACCGCGAAGCTCATTGAAGAGGCTGCCACGTCAGCACAGATCAATGCCTGAATGACCCGCGGGGTTCCCAGCGGGGTTTGCTGCACACCTCTGTGGGTATGTCCGCCTCCGGGAGAGTGAAAATGAGAGACCAAATCACCATAAGAGGCGCGTTTAGCGCTTACGTCGCAAAGCCCGGGCGAATTCCGGCTCCTGGGATCGTCGTTCTACAAGAGTTGTTCGGCGTGAACGCGGATATTCGTGAGCACTGTGATGAATTGGCCGAGCAAGGTTTCCTCGCTGTCGCGCCGGACCTCTACTGGCGGCAAGAACCGGGCGTGGGCCTCAACGTAAATTCGGACGCCGACTGGCAGCACGGCCTTCGTCTCTATCAAGCGTATGACCGCGACGCCGGAGCTGAGGATGTCAGAGACACAGCCGAAGCAGTTACGAAGCTCCCCGAGTGCACGGGAAGCGTTGCCGTCCTGGGCTACTGTCTCGGGGCGCTCATGACGTTCTTGGCGGCCGTGCGCTACGCCGTCTTCGACGCTGCGGTTGCCTATCATGGCGCTGACACGGAGAAGTACCTGAACGAAACCGACGGCCTGCACGCGCCGCTGCTGATGCACCTGGGTGAGGAGGACGAGTTCATTTCCAAGGCTGCACAAGCCCAAATCAAGACGGCCTTAGCAAGAAAGCCCAATGCGACGGTGTTTAGCTACCCGGGCCAGTGTCACGCATTCTCTCGGCACAACGGAGCGCACTACAACGCAGCCGCTGCAGCGCTCGCAAATGGGCGCACAAACGAATTCTTAAATCGACACCTGCGGCAATCCAGTTCGGGCGAGTGCGCCGCCTCAATATGAGTTCTCAGTGGCCGCCGAATCAAAAAAGTGTATCGCGCCGATTGGCGGCAGCGCCCACGGCGCTTCACTCTTGCGGCCCCTTCTTCAACGTCTCGCGTTCGCAGTGCTGCGCAGTGCTTCCGGACGTACCCCCCCGTCCGTGCGCCGCAGACTCGAAGAAGGGGCCCTTTACTTTGCGGACCACCAAGTGGAACGTGTCGACGTAAATCAACTGTAACGTGGGTTACAGACTCACGCGAGTCGCGCGAGCACTTGGACCAGACGCTAACAAAACACAGTGGACTGTCCGCAGCGTGGCCACTTTCATTTCGTACAGACTGAGCACCCCGGACAGGAGTTTTCGTGACCGTTCTCGCCGCAGCACTCTGTCTGTTGGTTTGCGGTCTCGTGGGAGCGGCTACGATACTCGCCGATGTCTATGATGAAGACTCCGACTAGCGACCCAATTTGCCAACCGGAGAGTGCTATGCCTGATAGCTGCGTACGTAGCCACACTATCAACGTTGAGCACGTCCAAATTATTTGCGCGAGACCGTTTGCGCAGGTTTGGGCCGCGATACAGAGAAGCGCGCCGGGACTCGACCCGCAGCTGGCACAAGACCTGGTGGGCGGCCGTACGGATGCTATCGCACAACGCCGCGCCAGTGGCCCCAAACTATGGCTGTTCCTGACGCGCGACCACGGCGCATTGGTAGCCGCCGAGGGTCGGCACGAAAAGGCTTTGCAGCTCGAGATCGGTAACCCCCTGACCGCCGAGCGTATGACACGCCGCCACCTTGGCGCGGCGCTCTACGCTCCATTGCGGGTCGTGCTGTACGAAGATGCTCAAGGGCGGGCAATCATCGAATATGATTTGCCCTCCAGCCTTTTTTGCCAATTCGGTGACCGGGAGGTCGCGGCCGTTGGTCAAGAGCTCGATGAGGAATTAGAAGAGCTTTTGCTAAACGCCGCAAGCTGAGAAGCTACGGATCAAATGCTCGGAGGAAATACTGCCGCCAGGCGCTTACACGTGCACAACGCACACAGACCCACGGCGATGTCCGCCTCTATCTCATCATGACAAGGTGAACGTCGGAGCGAGGATAGACACGTCAGAGAATGCGCCCGATAAGCGCTAGGGGCTTTAAATCGCACTGATGCGAACGAGGGCGACCTGGTCCGGGCGACTAACTGTTACCCCCTGCTACCCCAGAGAATTAGGGGCTTTAAGCCAGCGATTAGCAGTGGGCAACTTGATGGGTAAAGCTGCGACAAGCTTTTCTAACAATCTGAAATTGCTTGGGAAATTACTTGAGTTTGATTCCTCCCCCGGGCACCAAGTCATTATTTTTCAATGTGATATAGCTCTTAGTTCGAGTGCTTTCGAGTCTACTCAGGACTCGAACTTTGAAGGCGAACTATAGAGGATTCGTGCGCGCGTAAGCAGAGAACTCGCATCGCCCATCGCCAATTCGAGTAGGACGCCGCAAGGAACATCTGACTCTCGCTCCGATAGGTACTGCCGGGACGTCTAGTGTTCGCCTTCGCGCAACTGCGGCCATCGCTCGTGCGCAAACCGAGACACAAGAACCGACGGCGTGTCTTGATTACGCTCGCAGTGCAACGGCAGCACAACGTTAGCTGGGCCCCCTACTCCATTCCCAAGAGCCGCGTTGCGATTCGGACGCACCATGGCATTTCGGCACTCAGGTTAAGGCCGTTGCAATCTCGGTGGTGACTTCGGTCATTAGCTTATGAATGGGGCATTTAGTTGCGACACGAAGCAACTCCTCCATCTGAGCGCTGGTCAAGCTCCCCCCTAACCTCAGGATCGTACTGACGCGATAAATTCCCTCGCGTTCGTGACTTGCGTCCCGCTCCACGGAAACCTCAACGCCTTCCAGGGGAATAGCCCGCCGCTTGGCGTGCACAATCATGGTCAGAGCCTTGCAAGCGCCCAGTGCAGCATCGTAAAGGTCGTGAGGTGTTGGTCCCGATGCCTCGCCACCATTTTCAACGCCAAGATCTGTTGCAAGTCTGTGTTCACCAATGTAGATGTCATGCCGCATCAGCATCCGCGGATCCCGCACCACCCGAATGGTCATCGCTTTCTCCTTGTAGCGCGCGTCAGGCGATCGAGCTACGCAACTATGCGTGGTGCTTCAGCAACCAAACGCGAGCTCCGCTGTCCGGTGAGGTAGCTCCAAAACCACTGGTTTTGAACGCGACGCCGGTTCTGTAGCTGTGGCAAGAACATCAGGTGGATAACAGCCCAGACGAGCCATGCGGTAAACCCGGCCAACCGGATTCGCCTCGACTCCATGACGGCGAAGTTCTTGCCCACGACCGCGACACTGCCCTTGTCGAAATACCGAAACGGACGCGGCGCCGATCGGCCTCCGATTTCTTGGGTAATCAGCCGTCCGACATACCGGCCCTGCTGTATCGCGACCTGGGCCACGCCCGGGAGTGACTTCCCGTCCTGCGTCAGAATGGCAGCATCTCCAATAACAAATACCCTGCGGTCTTCCGGTAAATTCAGGTTCGGGCCGACGCAGGCGCGACCTGCGCGATCGGTCGCAACACCGAGCATCTTCACAAGCGGCGAAGGCGCGACGCCCGCTGTCCACAGTACCGTACCGCTTTCGATCCTATTTCCACCGACCGTTACGCCGCGCTCATCGATGTGCTCCACCATCGCATCCGTGACGACCTTTACGCCGAGCTTCGCCAGGCGCAAGGCCGCCCTTCTTGCCAACGATTCCGCGAAGCTGGGCAGCACGCGCTTGCCACCCTCGAGCAGAACAATGGACGTATTCGCGGGATCGATCCGCCGAAAGTTTGAGCGCAGCGTGGAAATGGTCATCTGCGCGAGCGATGCCGCCAGTTCCACACCGGTCGGACCGGCACCAACGAGCACAAATGTCATATATCGCAGCCGCTCCTCGGCATCGTCAGTAAATTCCGCGGTTTCGTAGGCGCTCAGGATCTTGCTACGTATGGTCTCCGCATCCGTAAGGGTTTTCAGGCATGGAGCATATTTGGCGAAATCGTTGTGTCCGAAATAGCTCGACTGCGTGCCCGCGGCGATCACCAGGTAGTCAAAAGCGACTTTCTTGGTTCCGACGCTGACATACTCGACGTCAATGGACCGGGACTCGAGGTCGATCCCGACAACCTCGGCCAACAGCACGGACACGTTACCCTGCCGGGCTGCCAGCTGCCGAATTGGCGCGGCGACATCCGAAGGCGCTAGCACCGATGACGCCACCTGATAGAGGAGCGGTTGGAAAATGTGATGGTTGCGACGATCGATCACAGTGACTTCGGCGTCGCAGTGCCGCAGTGCCTTGGCGGTCGCGATCCCCGCAAAGCCACCTCCGACAACCACGATGCGCGGTCTCGCCCGACGGGCGGCGGTGAAAGGAGGGACGGCGATTTCGGACTCACTCATCTTTTGCGCTGCGGTTGAGGATGGGGGTGCTGTCTCTGACGAGCGGCTTTGCCGACACCGCCGTGCCCCCGCGCTAGCCCGTTCTGACCGCTTGCTTGGATGTTGCGGAGCGCCCCTCCGTCGTCGTGCGCGACTTGATGAGCTCGAGGAGCATTTCGTCTCGCTCGGCCGACAATTCCTCGATGGAGCGCGAACCGACCTCGGCACGTACGCTGTCGATGAGTTTCTTCTGCACTTCTGGCGTCAACACCGGCTGCCCGAGGACCTTCCACCACGCTGTCATCGGTCCCGCGAACTGCTCGAAGAAGTGCTCGATGCCACCTTGGCCGCCGCCAAGATGGTTGAGCAGCAGGCTTCCCATGATGCCCCACCGCAAGCCAGGGCCCCACGATAGGGCGGTATCGGCATCTGCCGCCGTGACGACCCCTTCCGCAACGAGGTAGTAGACCTCCCGCGACAAGGCAGCCTGCAGGCGATTCGCGATGTGCCCCGGCACTTCTTTGTGCAGTCGAATCGTCCGTTTTCCGAGTGCCGTGTAGAAGTCCGCGGCGCGTTGAATCGTCTCTTCGGAAGTCTTAGCGCCGCCCACGATTTCCACCAACGGAACGAGATGGGGAGGGTTGAATGGATGGCCGATTACGCAGCGCTCGGGGTGCGAACGGCAAGCCGATTGAATCTCGCTCATCGTAAGGCCGGAGGAGCTCGACGCGATGATGACATCCGCCGGCAACAGCTCATCGAGCTGGCCATACAGCTTCCTCTTGAACTCAATCCTCTCTGGGCCATTCTCCTGAACGAGGTCGGCACCCTTAACCGCTGAAGCCAGATCGGCGGTGAACGAGAGCTTTGATTGAGACGCGCCGCTGGCTAGACCCAATTTATTGAGCACAGGCCAGGCGGATTCGATGAAACGCTTCAGGGCGGGTTCCGCATTGGGTGCGACATCGGTCGCTGACACCTCCAGGCCTTTCGCCAGGAACAGGGCGCTCCAGCTCGCGCCAATCGCACCAGTACCAATGATGGCGACGCGGCGAATAGGCTTGGTAGTTGACATGTTCAGGTCTCCTCGTGATCAAGTGTTCAGAATTCCCGCGCCGCCCAAAGGCTGCGCCTTCCGTATCGCACTTCGCGAATGCCTAGCCACCCCCCGCGCCCGCTCGCTCCGCCGCTTTTGGGACTGCGCCACTTGCATGCAATGCGTCGATGTCCGTCGCGCTAAACCCGAGCTGAGCCAGAACCTCATCGTTGTGTTCTCCCAGTGACGGGGCGCGCTTTGCGGCTACCTTAGCAACCCCCTGCACCTGAATCGGGCTACTAACAGTCGAAGTCAGCTTTCCGCCCGCGCCTTCGAGTGGCACGACGATTTCGTTCATCAGCAGCTGCGGATCACCAATGACTTCCTGGGGCCCACGCACCGCCCCGAACGTGACGTGAACGCCGTTAAAGACCTCGTACCAATGAGCCATTGGCCGCGAGCCGAAGACTTCATCCAGGATCGCGGTCAGCTGTGTCATGTTCTGCACGAGCGTAGTTGGCTCGGAGAACCGGGGATCCGTCAGCAGATCTGGTCGGCCAATGGCGTTGACCACCGCCGGCGCCTTTTCGGGCGTGACGATGAGAACGAACCAGATATCATCCGAAGAGCGATAAACGTTGAGCGCCGCGTTTGCGGGATGCTTGCGGTCGTGCAGCCCGAAGAACTTCGCCTCACACAGCGCGGCCTGAATCGACACGCTTGCCGACCAAACGCCTTGAGCGAGCAGCGACGTGGTGACCTGGGACCCTTGGCCGGTGCGCTCGCGTCGATACAGCGCTGTTACGATCCCGGAGTAAAGACCCACGGCGGTGGCATTATCGCCGCTACCGGCAACGGGCCAGGTGGGGGGAGCGCCTGCGTCTCGCGTCATGGACAGCAGACCGCTGCGCGCCCAATACGCCGTAATATCGAAGCCGGGAAGATCCGCATCCGGACCCTTCTCGCCGAAACCAGTCAAATCCGCATAGATCAGACGCGGATTCCACGGCACGACATCGTCGTACTCGAGCTTCAGGCGCTTGCGCGCCGGGTGCGGCGTATTGACGATCAGTACGTCCGCCCATTTTACCAGGCGCTCGAGAACCGGCCGCGCGCTCGCGGACTTCATGTCGAGCGTGAGGCCGCGCTTGTTGCGGTTGGCGAGATGCCACGGATAGGGATCCGCCGCTCGCGGTTGGGGGGCAATCTGATGACCGTGCCTCCAAAGATCACCGCTCGGCGGCTCGACCTTGATCACGTCCGCGCCGAAATCACCGAGGATCACCGCGGCGCTGGGACCTGCGATGAAGCTCGCAAGGTCCACGACGTTCAGTCCCGAAAAGATACTGTCGCTTGCCATCGTTACTCCGCTTAATCAGCCCTTGCGGCGTGCTAGCTAACGCCCCCGGAACTCGGGTGCACGCCTCTCGAGGAAGGCCTTGGTGCCCTCTTTCTTGTCTTCGGTCCCCGCACACAGGCCAAAGTAGGACGCCTCGAGCAGCATGCCCTCGTATTGGCCGCTTTCCAGGCCCGTGTTCGTGGCCTCGAGTGCAAGCTGGATAGCAATCGGTGCGTTGGCGGCAATCTGCCTCAGAATGGCTTCCGCCCGTGCAATTAGGTCGGCCGCCGGGACGATCTCGTTAACCAACCCGATGCGCCATGCCTCTCGCGCATCGATCATTTCACCGGACAGGATGAGCTGCAGCGCTCGACCCTTCCCGACCAGCCGAGGCAGCCGCTGCGTTCCGCCTCCACCGGGAAGGAGCCCCAGCTTGACCTCCGGCTGGCCGAACGTCGCGCCCTCGACAGCAATCCTGAGCGTGCATGCCATTGCCGTCTCGCAACCGCCGCCCAGTGCAAAGCCATTGACGGCCGCGATCACCGGCTTTCCCAGGTTCTCGATGAGGTCGAGAACCTCCTGGCCGAAACGGCTCGCCCGCGCCGCTGCGAAACCCGTGAGGGTGGCAAGCTCGGTGATGTCCGCGCCCGCGATGAATGCTTTGTCGCCGGCGCCAGTCAGAATCGCACCACGGATAGCGGCGTCCTCGCGCACGTCCTCGAAAGTCGTGCGCAGGTCCTTCCAGGTCGGCGTGTTGAGCGCATTGAGTGCTTTCGGTCGATTGACTGTTACGTACGCAATGCCTTTACGCTTCTCGTACAGAAGGTTCTCGAGCGTCGGCGCCGTTGCTGAAGGCCCTTCTGTCGATGAAGTCAACGTCGAGGTCATGGCAAAGATCCTAGGTGTGCTGCACGGCTCTTTGTACAAATAGCCGGCGCTTATGGGATGGTCGCAAGCCGCCACCGGCATTACACAAAGGCGCCGATGCCCGTGATCGCCTTGCCGACGATCAGGTTTTGCATCTGGTAAGTGCCTTCGTAGGAATAGAGTGCTTCGGCGTCCGCGAAGAAGCGCGCAAGGTTGTAGTCCGCGACGATGCCGTTGCCGCCCAGGAGCTCGCGGCCCCAAGAGACCGTCTCGCGCGACTTCGCGGTGCAGAACGCCTTAGCGAGCGCCGCCTGGTGATCGCTTAGCCTGCCTTCGTCATCAAGTGCTGCCAGCCGCATCATCATGCATTGGCAGGCGGTAACGTTGGCGAGCATCTTCGCGAGCAGATCCTGCACCATCTGAAACGACGCGATCGGCTTACCGAATTGAAAGCGCTCCTGCGTGTACTTGAGCGTGGCCTCGAACGCACCCATCTGGACACCGGTTGAGGCCCAGCCCACCATGTAGCGGGTCATCCGAAGCACCCGTGCCGTATCGCGAAACGAGTTGCCACCCTGCAGGCGATTCGCTTCGGGCGCGCGCACATCCTTGAGCGTGATCTGCCCGTTCTGCACGACCTTGAGCGCGATTTTGCGCTCGATTTTCTCGACGCTGAAACCGGGCGTGGACTTGTTCTCGACGATGAACCCTTTGACTTGGTTGTCGGTGACGTCACGCGCCCATATGATCGAGACATCGCACCAAGGCGCGTTGCCGATCCAGCGCTTCTGACCATTCAGGATCCATTCATCGCCGTCGCGCTTGGCGGTAGTCGTCATTCCGCCACTGGTTCCCGAGCCAACCAATGGCTCGGTCAGTCCGAAGCAGCCGACCTTCTCCCATCGCGCCATCGGCGGCAGCCATTGCTGCTTCTGCTGCTCCGAGCCGTCGAGATAGATCGACCCCATCGCCAGACCGCTGTGTACGCCGAAGAACGTGCAGAAG
>DATHMN010000038.1:0-4489 GCA_035487135.1 Steroidobacteraceae bacterium
CGCTCATGGTGCGCACCGAGATACGTCCGGCTGAGCCTTCGGCGCTGATGGCCGCAATACCCTCCGCGAACGCATCTGCAGCGCTCACGCCGTTTGCTTTTGTGCCGCTGCGCGGCGCGACGACCTACGTGATCGCGCGACCCTCCGCAGGCCTCATCGACTTCAAGGCGGCGCCCGGGGCTGCGGCATCGCGCTGGCGCATGAGCCTCACGCGCACGGGCGTCGCGACCCCCGTGGGCAGAGCCGGCAACCTCTCGGCCGATCGGGACGGTTTCGTCCACGCCTACGCGGACCCCACACTGCTCCCAGCCGGCGACTATGTGCTACGGATCGAGCCGGAGACGGGCGCGACCGGCACGGTGCACGAGTTCCCGTTCCGGCTGCGGGCCGAAGCGTCTCAACGATAGACGTTGCTGAGCGAGCGGCGCTCGACCTCGACCGCCGCGACACCTGCGACAGTACGCAGCTTGCGCAGGTCTGACCAGCCCACCGAGCCGATCAGCACGCCGACTTCTAGCAGAGTCGAAGTGTGCTCGAAACCGCGCGCGCGGCAGGCCGCCGCCACCTCGCGGATGCGCGCGCGCGCCTCATCAGTCACCGCGACGGCGACGTTGAGCCGGCTTATGGCCGTGCGCGCTTGCATCGCACGATGCACCCTACTGCGGCGCCTGCACCAGGCCGGCGCCGATGTCGCGCGCCGGGTCGGGCAGGGGCAGGCACGCCGCCAGCAGTCGGGCGCGGAGCGCAGCGCCACGCGCCAGCGGGTCGGCCTGCGCAAATAGCGCCGCAACGCCGGCCACGAACGGCGTCGCCATGCTCGTACCGCTGGCCGTCTGATACAGATCGGGACGCGGGGCCGCCGAGAAGATACCGAGGCCGGGCGCCACCAGGCTGACGCCGCCGCCGTCAGGATTGAGTCCGCCGTTGGAGAAGGGCGCGACACAGAGTTCGTGATCCACGGCACCGACGACCACGATGGACGGACAGTTTGCCGGATGCTCCACCGGTGCAATGTTGTCCGGGCGCTGACTCTGATTGCCCGCCGGCGCGATCAGCAGACTGCCGGCGGCGAGCGCGCGCGCGGCCACGGCCTCATACAGCTGCGGATACGAATCGCCGACAGCGACCGGGTTACCGAACGACATCGAGATGACCGCGCACCGGTGGCGGACGGCCCAATCGATGCCCGCCAGAACGTCGGCATCGCTGCCGCCCGCGTGGGCGTCCAGCACCCGTGCGACGAACAGGTCCGCATCCGGGGCGACCCCGTAACGCGGGGCGTTGTGCGGTTGCAGCGGTCCGCAGGCCACACCTGCACAGAAGGTCCCGTGGCCGGTCTCATCGTCGGGCGGCAGGCCGGCGACAAATGAATGCCTCATCACACCGCGGCCGGCAAAATCGGGGTGCGTAAAGTCGAGTCCGGTATCGAGGACTGCCAGTGCGACGCCGTGACCGCTGTAGCGCGAAGCCAGCGCGCCGACCGCCTGCAGACCCCAGGTCGCAAAAAAGGTATCCGCGAGCGGCAGGCTCCAGTGCGGAGCGACAGTTGCCGCTGCGCTCGCCTGCCAGGCGGCCGCGACTCCCGGATTCGACTCATCCGCGTGCACGAGCGCCCTGAAGCGACGCTCAGCTTGCACCAGCCGAACGGGGCCGCCGCAGCGACTCAGAGCGCTGGCCTGATCCGGGTCGCAGCGCGCGATCGCCACGCCCAAAGCAGGCAGCAGGCTCGCTTCGTTGGGCGCCAGCGCTGTGGCATCGAGTTCTGCGGGGAAAGCGCTGCGCACGCCCGCCGCGCGCCATAGGAGATTCGGGGCGGAACTCACTGCCGCGTCCTCGAGCAGGACTACATAACGCTCAACGTCCATGGTCTGCCAGAGTCACTGTGAAGTTAAACCTCGATGTCGCTGCCTGCGAATGGCGAAGTCGCAGGCTGCGGCGGGCTGCCTCAGGCCTTGAAGCTGCAGGTGGCAGGCTGCGTGCCTGCGACCGCGCAGGGCGACTGGCCATGCACACTGCTACTGTCCCGGGGCGGGCGGGTGTCTCAGCAGCAGCTCATTTTTGCTCGCAGAGTGGGATTTTACCGGCGCCAAAAACAGTTGTTTCATGCGGCGGTGGGTCTCATGGAAGCGCCGGCGATGTCGCTGACGGATTGCGTAAACCACATCGCCGCCGCCGCATCCTCCCTTGCCTGCGGCCAATCCAGCAAGGTGCGCGCCGCAGGCCGGCCGTGACAATACCCGCTTGACAAGCCGAGCCGCATCGGCTCCTGGCGTCTGCGTGCAGCCGTATAGGCGGGGCGCTTACACCTTCCGGCCAGCAAAAAAGTCGGCGGCATACCCAACTCTGACGCGATCGAGTAGATTATTCGGCCAGGGCAATCCTGCGGAGAATAACAATGCGTCCCGCCCTAAATTTCGGCCTGCTTCTTATTTTTGTGCTGCTCGTCGGCTGCGGCGCGCAGTCGGCGGTCATCCGCACGCAGGCCCTGTCGTACGACGACGTCATCGAGGACACCACCGACAAGCTGCTGGTGCTCAACATCCTGCGCGCCAAGGACAAGGCGCCTTTGCACTTCGACGAGATCCCTTCGATTCACGAATCGATCCAGGCAACAGCCTCGCTGCAGGCCAGCTGGCCATTCGGGCCACGCCTGGCGAATGCGAACACCGGGCCGCGCAATATGATCCAGCCCACCCTTGGCGTGCAGGTCACCCCGACCTTCGAGGTCGATCACCTGGACACCAAGGACTTCGTCACCGGCATCGCCTCACCGGTCGATCCGAAGTTCGTCAAGTACTGGCTCGATCGCGGCCTCGACCGGCGCATCGTGCTGCTGCTGTTCTTTTCCGCCGTCACCATCACGGAGACCGAGCGCGACGCGGCCGGTGGCAAGGTGGATGTACGCACTGTACGGCTGATGAACTCGCCGCGCATCGCGCTCGAGACGCTGCAACAGCAGATCAGCGTACTGGGACAGGGCAGCGTGCCAGCCGAGCTGCGCTGCGACACCATTTCCGACTTCCAGCGCTATCTCAAACTGATTGACTCGCTGCAGCCGTTCGCCGCCAAGTACTACCGCGAGCGTCAGCTGCTGGCGACCATCAAGCCCGACACCAGCTCTTTCCTGAAAGATATGCAGGGGCTGGATCCGGAGAAGTTCCAGGTGGTACCGAACCCGCAGGACAAGAGCCGTCTTGACCTCTTCACCCTGTCCGCGGACGCGAAAACCAGTCTGTGTCCGATCCCGACGAGCGGCGCTGCGCCCAAGACGCAGACCTGCATTCAGCTGCAGCCCGAGGCGAGCACAGAGGAGCAGATTCCGCCCGAGCAGTTGCCGATGGTTCCGCCGGACCTGGCGCTGCGCGACAAGCCCAGCAATTACTGTGCAACGATCAACGGACTAATCGCCGGACGCGGCTTCAGCGATGCCACGAATGCCCATGCCACGGTCGAGATTCGCCTCGAGATCCGCTCGGTGGGCGAGATGATCCAGTTCCTCGGCGATCTGCTGGAGTACCAGGACGAGCTGGCGCAGATCCTCAGCAGGCCGGCCGGCGCGCCGATCCGGCTCAACGATCCGCTGACCTTCGGCTACTGTGCCGACCAGCCGGCGGGGTCAACCGGCAGCGGCTGCGATGATGTGTTCTTCAATCTTCCGCCGAGTACCTGCAACAGCCGCTTCGCCGTGTCGTACCGCGGCCGCACCTATGCGGTACCAAACTACAACCCGCCGGAAGACGGTCCGTGCGAGAGCCGGCAAGCCGGCATGCGCCGCACGACCGGCCGGGATCACACCCTGGAAGTGCTGTCGATCGTGCATCAGATGGTGGACTTGCAGAAATCGGCCAAGGATATCCGCGAGACACCCTACGTCCAGGTCTTGCCGTGACGGGAGTGCCGATCGTTATCGGCATCGCGAGTCACGGCATCTCAGACCACGGCGGCGACGCACGCTTGCGCACGCTGCTCACCGAGGAGCTCAGCGCGCAGCGCACGCGCTATCCGCACTCCCCGGTGGTGCTGCTGACCGCAGTCGCCGAGCCGCTGCGGCCGCTCGCGCAAGCCGTCGCTGCGCCGCTCGGGATCGCCATCGTCGGCGGGGCGCAGGCAGCGATCGCCGATCACTGTCATGTCCTGATACGCATCGGACCCCAAGCCGCCGCGGGCGCCCGGGACGCAGGCATTCACCTTGAGTCACGCTTCCAGGTCGAGTTCGTGGACGTGCTGCCGGCGGATGCGCCCGGCGGCAGCTGGAGCGTCGCGCGGCGCTGGTCCATGGGCACCGACTTCGACCTGCCGGTGAGCGCCAAGGTCGGCGCGCGCGCGCTACGGCGCACGGATGACTTCAACCGCGACGTGGCCCTGCTGCGCGAGCACAGCGCTAGCGCCCCGCCACTCTTCCGGCCCGGGCATCCTCTGAGTGATGAGCGCTGCGCGCGGCTGCACGAGCTGTTCATGGCCGCCGACACCCTCTCGAGCACATACCAGC
>DATHMN010000039.1:0-3930 GCA_035487135.1 Steroidobacteraceae bacterium
TACGACATGTCGCTCGAGCCGCCGGCCGTAGCGGTGCCCTCCTTGCAGGCCCTGCTGTCGCTGGACCTCGCAGCGCTGCTGCCGGCCATCCACGTGCCCGTGTACGCGATCAATTCGGATCTGCTGCCCACGGATGCGGCACGCATCCGCAAGTCAATTCCGAACTTCACGCTCGACGTGCTCGAGCACAGCGGACACTTCCTCATGCTCGAGGACCCTGCCCGCTTCAACCCGCTGCTCATGAAGGACCTCGCGGCGCTCGCAGCGCAACCGTCTCACTGAGTCAGCTCGTCCGAGTCCGGCACGATCGCGCCGCAGCGCACCTCGAGCCAGCCGAGCTCGAGCGCGATCTGCTGCGCGTCCATCTGTGCCCAGGCGGTGGCCAGCGGCACGTCACGGCCCTCCTCCTGCAGCAGCAGCAACAACGCGTCGCGGTCGACGGCGAACGGCCAGTCGCGTCCGTGCAGAGTCAACTGAAAGGCGCGGCCGTCAGGCGCGACGAAGCGGCCGCGGCCGCCGGCTTCGTACAGCTCAAGACTCAGCAGCGGCCTGAGTTCGCGCGCCGCGCCGCTCGCTGAGTAGGCGACCCGGCACGCATAGAGTTGCGCCTGATTGGGCTCAAAGCGGTTAAAGCCGACGATCTCCTGCTGCAGCTGCCCGTCGCGCTCGCGGTATGCGCGCCGCCGATACCAGTACAGGTCCGCGCTGATCAGGAGCTGATAGTCCAGATAGCGCAGCGTGCCGGAGCTGTCATCCAGGCACTGGTCACCGAGCGTGCCGCCGCGAAACTGCTCGCCGGTGCGCAGCAGTGTGAAATCGCAGCCCGCGGAGGCGCGCACATCGCGCCACACGAGCGAGGCGGCGAGCGCCGGACGATAGTTCAGGTGCGTCCACTGCCGCGGCTCGGCAAAGCTCAGCAGATGCACGTGCACGGCATGACCGGTATCACGCGCCGGCTGCAGCTGCAGCAGCAGCTGCCGGTGCGGATGTCCGGGGTCGTCCTCGAGAAACTCCTCCAGGTAGAGGATATGCTGGCCGAGCCAGGGAATACTGACGGGCGCCACGATGGTCCGCACGCGCCGCTCGGTGAGCTGTGGCCACGTGTCGCTGCCGGGGTCGGTGTTCACCACGACCTGCTCGCTCGAATCACGCACGCCCGACCACAGCTGCTCCAGGGCCGCGACGTCCCCGCCGTCGCTGACCGCCGCGGTCGCGAGCAACATCCCCAGCAGCATCGTCATCACGCGGCCCCTCGCGGGCTCAATGCTCCTTCAGCATGCGTACCAGTCCCTCCTGCGCCGCGCTCGCCACCAGGCGGCCGTCGCGGGCGAAAACACTGGCGCGCGCAAAACCACGCGCCCCCGAGGCGCTCGGACTCTCGATAGCGTACAGCAGCCACTCATCCACGCGCAGTGGCCGATGAAACCACAAGGCGTGATCGATGCTCGCCATGACGATGCTCGGACGCACGAACGAGGTGGCGTGCGGCAGCGTCGCGGTATCGAGCAGGAAAAAATCTGAAACGTAGGCGAGCAGGCGCCGATGCAGCATCTCATCGTCAGGAACGCGCGCCACGGCGCGAACCCAGATCTGCCGTAGCGGCAGCTCGCGCCGCGGCTGCAGGTAATCGATCGGCTGCACCATGCGAAACTCGAACGGTCGCTCCTGTTCGAAGAAGCGCCGCACGCGCTCAGGCAGGCGCTCGCGCAGTTCGGCCGGCGGCCCTGCGTAGTCGGTGAGTTGCTCCGGCGGCGGCACCGGTGGGATATCGATCTGGTGATCGAAGCCGTCCTCGGTGGCCTGGAAGGAGGCGGCCATGTTGAAGATCTGCTGGCCGTGCTGGATCGCGACCACGCGCCGGTTGGAGAAACTGTGACCGTCGAGGCTGCGGTCCACCTGATACACGATCGGCGCATTGCAGTCGCCACGGCGCAGAAAATAGGCGTGCAGCGAATGCACCACGCGCCCGGCATCAACGGTGCGCGCGGCCGCGCTCAGCGCCTGCCCCAGCACCTGGCCGCCGAACACCTGCGGGCTGCCGATGTCGCGACTCTCGCCGCGAAACAGGTTGACCTCGAGCTGTTCGAGCTCGAGCAGGGCAAGAAGATCAGCCAGCCGGCGGTCCATGGGCGCTCAGTCCGGCACTCCCAGGCGCTGATGCATGACTGGGCTTGTGGTGGTGTATTGCAGGAACTGCTTCTTCTGCGGGTACAGGTGGTGCTGGATCGCGAATGCCGCGAGCGCCGCCTCATGGAAGCCGGAGAGGATCAGCTTCTTCTTGCCCGGATAGGTGTTGATGTCGCCCACGGCGAACACCCCCGGCAGGCTCGTCTGAAACTTCTCGGGGTCGACTTTCAGAGCGCGCTTCTCGAGCGCCAGACCCCACTCGGCAATCGGGCCAAGTTTCGGGTGCAGCCCGAAGAACACCAGCAGCTGCTCCGCCGCGAGCGCCTGCACGGCACCGGCGCTGTTCTTGATGTTAACCCCGCGCAGCGCGCCGTCGCTCACGATGAGCGAATGCGGCAGGCCTTCGAAGCACTGCATGCGGCCCGCTGCCACCTGCTCGCGCATCTTCGCAACCGAAGCGGGTGCCGCGCGAAACTCGCTGCGCCGGTGCACGAGGTCTACGCTCGCAGCCCGCGGCAGCAGTTCGAGCGTCCAGTCAAGCGCTGAGTCGCCGCCGCCGAAGATCACGAGCCGTTTGCCGGCGAGGTCCGCGGCATTCTTGACGCGGTACTGGATGGCGCCGCCCTCGAAGCCCTCGATCCCCTCGATGCCGAGGCGCCGCGGCTGAAAGGAGCCGAGGCCGGCGGCAATGACGACGGTGCCGGCATCGAAGCTCATCCCCGCGGCGGTGCGCACCAAGAAGCGCCCGCTGTCCAGGCGCGCGAATTCGACCACCTCCTGCCCGAGGTGGAACTGCGGCTTGAAGGGCTTGATCTGCTGCAGCAGCCGATCGACCAGTTCCTGGGCGCCGCACACCGGCAGCGCCGGGATGTCGTAGATCGGCTTGTCCGGATAAAGCTCCGTGCACTGTCCGCCCGGATGGGCGAGCGAATCGACCACGTGGGCACCGATGCCCAGGAGCCCGAGTTCAAATACCTGAAAAAGTCCGCAGGGACCGGCGCCAATGATGACCACTTCGGTCGATACGGGGGGCGCTGCGGCGCCGGGGGACGTCTCGCTCAAGGTGCTTGCTCTTTAGGAAGGTCGGTTGTGGCTTGGACATTGTAGAGGGTCCGCCTGAGCGCCGCATGCGGCCTCTCTCTAGGGGAGGAGGATGCGCGCACCGCGGGGCGGGCCGTATAGTACGCGCAGTGGGCGCAGCGCCCGCGCCGACCCCGCCGCGGGTGGCGGGTGCGCTGGCTTTGCGGAGGATGAGTTGTTCAAGATCAACGTCAATGGCCAGGACGCGACGGTTGACGTCGACGCCGACATGCCGCTGCTGTGGGTGCTGCGTGACACGCTCAATCTCACCGGCACCAAATTCGGCTGCGGCATGGCGCTGTGCGGGGCGTGCACCGTGCACCTGGACGCACAGCCGGTGCGCGCCTGCGTGACACCCATCAGCGCCGTCGCGGGCAAGAAGATCACCACCATCGAGGGGCTGTCCCCCGACAGCAGCCATCCGGTGCAGCGCGCCTGGATCGAAGTGGACGTGCCACAGTGCGGCTACTGCCAGTCCGGCCAGATCATGTCCGCCGTGGCGCTGTTGGCGCGCACCGCGCAGCCCTCGGATGCGGACATCGATGCCGCCATGGCGGGTAATATCTGCCGCTGCGGCACCTATCAGCGCATCCGCGCCGCCATTCACCGCGCCGCGCAACTTAAGTCCGGCGGCTGAACGGGCCGCCTTCTCAATCCAACCGCCAGCAAAACTCAAGCTGCCAAAGGAACTGCCTTGACGTCGAATGCCGAACTGCACGAGCG
>DATHMN010000040.1:0-19896 GCA_035487135.1 Steroidobacteraceae bacterium
CTCCGACTGGGCTGCGGTGATGACTGCCTGGCTCGCGGTGCGCGATCAGCTGGGCGCTGCCGCCATCGAGATCGATCATCGCGAGCTGGTACTCGAGCCGCAGCAGAGTGCCGCGCGCATTGCCGCTTTCCTCGACATGCCGCAAGCCGCCGCCGCGAGGCTCACCCGCTACGTGTGCCAATCGCGACCGGAGCAGACGGATGACAACTTCGGCGCCATCTACGCACTCGATGACCTGCAGCTCGATGAGCAGGAGGCGGCACGCATGATCGCAGTCTGCGACCCGGTCATGGCCGCCTTCGGTTACGGCTACGGCGAGGCCTACTACCTTGCCGGCCCCTGAGATGAACAGCGCCACGCTCGAAGCTGCCGCGAGCGCACCCTTGCCCGTGGCGTCGAACCCGGGCCGGGTGGAAACCCTGTCGACCGAGTTCGTCAGCGGCTGGGCCGCGGTGCCGCAGGCCGGGGGCTTCGCGCACGTCTACGTGACGCTTGAGGACCAGGTGCTCGGTGTCGGCATTGCCGACATGGCGCGGCCTGACCTGGAAAAGGCGCGCCAAGAAGGACGACTGGATGCGCATGCTTTCATTGTCACCTTCCAGCGGCCGATCGCCGCCGCGGCGGTCGCGGGGCTGCAGGCGTTCGTGGTGGGCCAGACGGGCAGGCTGCCGCACGCGCGGCAAGCGAAGATCGATCGTGCGCCAGCATTGCGGCTGTTTCTCATGGGATCGCCGCGCTCGGGTACCTCGCAGCTGGGCGCGACGCTCACCAAGGTGCTCGGTCTGCCGTGGCTCGGTGAGGGGCACGCTGCGCCGCTGTTTGCCCGCGCGGCCGATGCGCTCAGTGGCGACCGCACCGCCGAGATCGGCCTGGTGCGCCACCTGGCGCGGGAGAATTTCCGGCAGATCGCGGTGCAGGCTGCGCGCCGCGCCTATTTCCACATGCATGGCTCCGCCTCGTTCGTCGACAAGACGCCGGGCGTCAAGATGGTCGCCGCCGCACCGTTTGTGGCGGAGTGTTTTCCCGACTCGCACTTCGTTTTCCTGCGGCGCAACCCGGTCGCCAACATCAGCTCGCGCATGGTGAAATTCGGCGGCGGCTTCGAGGAACACTGCCGCGACTGGGCCGCAGCCATGAATGAATGGTTGCGAGTGCGCAGTCTGCTGCCGCACTTCGTGGAGCTGCAGCAGGAAGACATGCTCGCAGCGCCGCAGCGCGTCGCGCAGGTGCTGGCCGACTATTGCGGCGTGCCGGAGGCTGCCGCCGCGATCGGCGAGTCACTCCAGACCGACCATCTGGAACGCACTGGCGCAGGCGCCGGCAAGACCGACGGCGCGCAGGCCGGATGGACGGCGGAGCAGGTGCGAGCCTTCGACAGAATATGCGGACCCGCGATGCGGGCTTTCGGTTACATCTAAAAGAACATTCGGGGAGTAGCGACATGGTGCGCAAGAGTGGGGCCAAGGTGCGTTTCGCTGTCAGCGCGGTGCTGCTGATGGCCGCGGCACTGGCCGGCGGCTTCGTCATGGGAGGCGCCGACCCGTCGGTGACGGCCGCGGCGCTCGCCAACCTGATGGCGATTCCGGATGAGACCGACGTGCGTGCGCCGATTGATTACGGCGCCGGACCGGGCGTGAAGCCGCAGGCGCAAAGCGCCGCCGCCGGCGCGAGCGTGCAGGCTGCCGGCGCGCTGGCGGTGAGTTCCACCGTGCCCACGGGCACGGCCGCTGCCAGCAGCGGCGGCCTGTTTGGCGCGCCGATTACCTGGCCGGTCATCCCGATTCACGCGCTGCTGCTGCCCGACGGCCGGGTGATGAGCTACGGCACCAACGCGGCCGGACAGCAGGGAGCCGAGCTGATCTACGACGTGTGGGACCCGTCACAGGGGACCGGCAGCAGCGCGCATTTCGTGCTGCCCAACCAGACTAACACCGATATCTTCTGCGGCGCGCAATCGCTGATGCTGTCGGGCAACGTACTGACCTCCGGCGGTGACCTCACCGTTAACGGGGTGCGCAATTCGGCCAACAACCACACCAACATCTTCTCTCCGTCGGCCAACTCGCTGACGGCCAACACGCCGATGACCTACGCGCGCTGGTACGGCACGCTGCTCGGGCTGCCGAACGGCCAGCTGGCCATTTTCGGCGGCCGTCAGAATGTCGGCGCGCTGAATCCGGTGGTGCCCTCGACCACTCCCGAGATTTACGATCCGCTGGCCAGCACCTGGACCTCGCTGACGGGCGCCGCCAGCAGCGCGGCGTTCGGCGCGAACTGGTGGTATCCGCGCGCGTTCGTCGCTCCGGGCGGCAACGTCTTCGTGATCGATGACACCAACGGCAAGACGTTCTTCGTCTCGACTGCCAATGCCGGCAGCATCCGCCAGACTACGGTCACCGCACCGGCGGGAAACCTCGCCCTGCCGACCATTCCTTTCGCCCCGGGTAAGGCCCTGTCCATCCGGCTGAACCAGCAGGTCGTCGTGGTCGACTACACCACCGCGACGCCGGTCATCACCGCGACCAGTCCCATCGATGCGGTGCGTTACTGGGCCGGTGGCACCATTCTGGCGGACGGCACGGTGCTGGTGACCGGCGGTTCGGCGGTCGTCAACAAGCTGAGCGGCGTCGATTACACGGCGCAGATCTGGAATCCCGCGACCGGCCAGTGGACCGCCGGCGCGAGTGCGGCCAAAGCGCGCCTGTATCACTCGACCACGCTGCTCCTGACCGACGGCACCGTGCTGACCGGTGGCGGCGGTGCCCCGGGACCCCTGGTGAATCTGAACGCGGAGATCTATTACCCGCCGTATCTGTATGCGGCGGACGGCACGCCGGCGCCGCGCCCGACGCTGTCGGCGACGGATTTTGCCACCTATGACCCCGGTCAGACGCTCAACGCGACGGTGGGGCCGACCGATCAGATCGCGCGGCTGACGCTGCTGCGCACCGGCTCATCGACTCACTCCAACAACACCGACCAGCGCTTCGTCGAGTTGAGCTTCACGCAGACCGGGCAGACGGTCACGGCCACTCTGCCGAGCGATCCCACCATCCTGGTGCCCGGCTACTACATGGTGTACGCCATCAATACCGCCGGCGTGCCGTCGCTATCGCTGGTGGTATCGGTCACGGCCAATGCCCCGGCGCCGGCCAACTTCACGCTGGCGCCTGCGACCGTCGCCTTTGGCACGGTGCTGGCGGGCACGCCGAGCAGCGCGCAGGCCGTCACGCTCACCAGCAGTGGCGGTAGTGCGCTCACACTCTCCGGCGTCAGCTTTAGCGGCCCCGGCGCCGCGCAATTCTCACAGACCGACAACTGCGGCTCGGCTGTGGCGCCCGGCAGCACCTGCACGATCAACGTGGTACTCACGCCAACCGCCGCCGCCTACACCTGGGGGACGCTGCAGGTGCAGGGCGCGGGGCTCACGCAGACCGTGGCGGTCAACGGCACCGGTAGTGTGCCCTTCACCGTGGCGCCGGCGACGCTCTCGTTCGGTAGCGTCACGAGCGGTGTCGCGAGCGCGCCGCTGCCGCTCACCGTGACTAATACTGGGGCAGCGCCTCTGCCGGTGAGCAGCATCACCTTCGGCGGCAAGTCACCCAGCCTGTTCTCGCAGACCAACACCTGCAGCACGCCGGTGGCGCCGGGCGCCACCTGCACGATCAACGTGGTGTTCACCCCGAACACGACCGGCTACCTGTGGTCGAAGCTGACGGTGAATGCGCCCGGCATCGCGCAGAGCAGCACGGTGAGCGGCACGGGGGTCGCGCCCTAGCGGCGACTAGCGGCCGTCGAAGTAGTAGTTCACCAGGTGGGTGAGCGTCAGGGGATCTGACTCCGGCAGCACGTGAGTCGGAAACGGCTTCCACGACTGGACGATGATCTGGTCGGGAGCCTTGAGTGCGCTGGCGCGGTATTCGTCGATGTTGCGCTTGGCGCTCGCCAGCCACTCCTGATCGGAGTCGACATCGCCGCGCGAATTGATGATCACGCCGAACTTGATGCCCTGTGAATCGAGTAACTGCGTCAGCTGCCGCGTACGCGCGGCGATCGGTTCGCGCCAGATCATGTCGTCGTGGAAGAAGGCGAGCGGCGTGCCGGTCTCGCGCCGATAGTCCTCGAGCCATTCGCGCACCGCGTCGAGCCAGTCGCCGTCCTTCATGTTGTTGACCGGCTCGGTATCGCCGATCTCGATGTCCGGAAACTGCTCACGGAACTGCTTTACGTTCGGTGCGGCATTGCGGGCGATGTCGGCGATGCCCCAGTGGCAGGCGTCATGGCCGCTGAAGAAGTGCCCGAAAAACAGCGGCTCATCCATGGCGATGTAGCGGATGCGGCCGCCGAGCTTCTTGACACGCTCGGAGATATGCGCCGGCATATTCAGTGGCTTGAAGCCCTCGACGCCGGTGCCGCAGCTGTCGCTCTGCGTCAGCATGCCGTACTCGACCGCCAACGCGATGTGGTTTTGGTCGAGATACTTCAGCATCGCGGCAAAGTCTGCGTCCGGCAGCTGATTGAGCGTGTGCACGGCAATCTTGAAGACCTGCACACGCGCGCGCGCCTGTGCCCAGGGTGAACCGTCCTTGAACAGTTCCAGGTTATCGACTGAGCCTGGGTGACCGTTGAAGGCGAACGCGGGCGACAACCATACCTGCGGCGTAGCGACGGGCGACTTGTCGGCGGCCCACGCTCCGCCTGCAGCCAGGCCGAGCGCCACGGCGCAGACGAGCACGCGGCGCCGCAGTTCAGCGTGGCTGGCCATACTCAGGCCCAAGTCCGTAACCATAGGCGTGCATTTCCGCTTCACAGTACTTTTTGAACGTGGCCAGCTGCTCCTGCGACCAGCCGACGCTGTCGAGTGAGTAAGTCTGCACGGCGCTGCCTTTTGCAGTTTCCTGCGGCCGCGCGGACTGGAACGTCTTGACGATGGTCTGCGCCTGCGCGGGCGCCAGTTGCAGCAGCGCGGAGATCTTGGCGGCGACCGCGTCGCTGTTCAGCAGCAGATCGCGCTGATCCACTTCGGCGTAGGTGTCGTTCGGCAGTTGCGCACGAACTTCGCGCCAAGTTGACATATTCTTGGCCCAATCGACGCAGTGATACTCGAAATCGCGCGTCGGAAACTTCTTGGTGCGTGACACCAGATTTTCGATGCCGCGTCGCTTGGCGAAGATAAACACGCTCTCCGGCCACAGGCGCCGCAGGATCGGAACGGCGCGGATCATCTCGTGGTTGCCGCTCTTGTCGAACCAATACGGGCCGGTATTGAGCTCCTGCGTGACCGTCCGGAACACGTCCTGGAGGCGGCTCTTTAACAGCGCCGGATCGACGTGCGCGGCGAGCACCTTGGGATTCTTCTTGCCGGCGCCGGCGAAGTAGCGATCGACCATGTCGCCGACGCTCATCATCAGGGGCAGGAAGTTACCCTCGTGATAACCCTGATAGCCGGCCCTGGTCAGCGCGATGACCAATACGCTGGTGCCGGAGCGGGGGGAGCCGACGATGAAAACCGGACTTTTGGGCATCGATTGTTGGTTGACCGGCCAGCAACTGGCGGGCAATATATTGCCCCATTCAGAGCCGCAGGGGAAGTCCACTATGCATTTTCGTGAGCGCAATCAGATCGTGCAGATCATCCGCACCAAGTACGACGCCGTGACCAAGAAAGGCAAGAACGAGATCGTCGGACGCCTGCCGCGCATCAACCCGCAGATCACGCCGGAACTGGCGGCGGCCCTCACCAAGGAGGAGCGCAAGGAAGTGGCGGCCTGGATCGACGGCTGGGCCACCATCGGGCGTCTGAAGCGCGAGCTGGCGGTGCGCACACTGCCGGAGCACCTGACGCTGGCGCAGGAATGGTTCGCGGACCAGAAGGGCGAAGAGGCGCGTTTCATGGCGGCCTCGCTGATTCCCGCCTGGGCACAGTTGCGCGCCATTCTGCGCAAGAACGGCCTGATCGAGTGAGCGCGCGCGCCCGCCGCGCGCGGCGCTAGATCGCTGGGTCATGCAAACAAACACGGTGCGGCAAGCCGAAGAAACCGCGGGCGCCAAATCGAGCGCGCTCGCGGCGCTGGCGGCGATCGCCACCCGGCTGGGCATCGAAACCAGCGCCGAGCAGTTGCGCCGGCGCTTCTCGATGGAGACGGGTGAGCCGGACACCGCCACGCTCATGGGCATGGCGCGCGACCTGGGCCTCGAGGCGAAGTCGCTGCACGTGAAGTTCGCCGAGCTGCCGCGGCTGTCGAAGACCTTTCCGGCAATCCTGCGCGCCACGGATGGCGGCGCCTTGCTGGTGGAAGACGCCCGCACCGATCCGATGAAGGGCTCGGTCGTCATCGTGCGCGATCCCACTGCACCTGCCACCGAGCTGGTTGCAGTGGAGGAGATCAAGCTCGCGCAGTTCTGGGAAGGCGAGCTCATCCTGGTCAAGCGCGCCTATGGGGCGACCGATGATCAGCGGCCGTTCGGACTGGCGTGGCTGTTCGGCCAGGTGCTCAAGGAAGGCAAGCTGTTCCGTGACGTCGCCTACGGGGCGTTGGTGAGCACGATCTTTGCGATCGCTCCGCCCTTCATATTCATGATCGTCATCGACCGCGTGCTGGTAAACAATTCCTACCCCACGCTCAACATCCTGGTCGTGGCGATCTTCGTCATGATGATCACCGAGACGATCCTCGGTCATACGCGGCGCATCCTCATCCAGGTCGCGACCACCCGCATCGACGGCCGGCTGAATCTCTACATCGTCGACAAGATCCTCAAGCTGCCGCTGGACTATTTCGAGAGCAATCCGACCGGGCGCACGCTCAACAAACTGCAGAACATCTGGCAGATCCGCAACTTTCTCACTGGCCAGCTGTTCGGCACGCTGCTCGAGGCCGTGCCGCTGCTCGGCCTGATACCGGTGATGCTCATCCTGCAGTGGCAGCTGGCGCTGGTGGCCTTTGCGCTGGCGGGTCTGATCTTCCTGGTGGTGCTGCTGTTCCTGCCGCCGCTCGCACGCGCACATCATCGCGTGGTGGCCGCCGATCATGCCAAGACCGCGCACCTGGTCGAGACGCTGTACGGAATGCGCACGATCAAATCGCTGTGCCTCGAGGGCCGGCGGCGCAAGGAATGGGACCGGCGCGTCGCCGAAGCGACTGCGGCGCGCCATGCCATGGGGCTGATCGCCAACTGGCCGCAGACGCTGACCACGCCGCTGCAGCGCCTGATCTATTCGGGCTGCTTCGCGCTCGGTGCCTACATGGTGCTCGCGGTCGCCACCTCGACGACCTCAATCAACATACCGAACGCGGCGGCAGTGCTCGGCACTTCCCCGACCACCGTCGCGAACGAGGTGATCACACCGGGCACCCTGGTGGCCTTCGCGATCCTGTCACTGCGGCTGGCGGCGCCCTTCATCGCGATTGCCACCTTCCAGCTGGACATCGCCGAGGTGCGCGGCGCCATCTATCAGGTCGCCACCGTCCTCAACACGCCGCCCGAGCCCGCCCAGACCAACGGCCTGAAGCTGCCGATCAAGGGTGAGATCACCTTCAAGGACGTGTGCTTCCGCTATCTGCCGGAGGCGCCCTTTGCGCTCGACAACGTGACCTTCACGGTGCCGCGCGGCACGGTGCTCGGCGTGATGGGGCGCAGCGGTTCGGGCAAGACCACCGTTACACGCCTGCTGCAGCGCCTGCACACCGGCTTCGAGGGGACGATCAAGATCGACGGCATGGACCTGCGTGAAATCGACCTGGCGCATCTGCGCAGCAACATCGGCGTCGTGCCGCAGGAAAACTTCCTGTTCGCCGGCACGGTGCGCGAGAACATCGCCATGGCGCGGCCGGACGCCAACTTTGGCGATGTGGTGCATGCCGCCCAGCTCGCCGGCGCGGAAGAGTTCATCGAGCGCCTGCCGCGCGGCTACGACACGCTGCTGGAGGAAGGCGCGACCAACCTCTCCGGCGGTCAGCGCCAGCGCCTCGCGATCGCGCGCGCGCTGATGATCGATCCGCCGGTGCTGATCTTCGACGAGGCCACCAGTGCCCTGGACGCCGAGAGCGAGGCGATCGTGAACGCCAACCTCAAGCGCATGGCCAAAGGCCGAACCGTCGTCACCATCTCGCACCGCCTGTCCATGCTGGTCGAGGCGGATGCGATCCTGGTACTCGAGCGCGGCCGGGTGTACGACATCGGTACCCACAAGGAGCTGCTGCGGCGCTGCGATATCTACAAGCACATGTGGTACCAGCAGAACCGCCACATCGATCCCGAAGCGCACGCCGAGCTGCTCATCACCCAGGAGCGTGCATGAGCGGTACCGAGCTGGTGACCCGGCCGGGCTGGCTCACCCTGCGCCGCAAGACCGACCTGGTCGGTGAGGTCGTCGGTGCATTCGAATCGGAGACCGCCGCGGTATTCCTCAATACCGCACCGCGGCGCGAGCACGCCACGCTGCACGTGCTGGTCGCCTTCATCCTGGCGATGGTGGTGCTGTCGTGCATCGTCAAGGTCGACATCGTCGTGAGCGGTGTCGGCAAGATCTCACCCGTCAACGGCCTGATATATGTGTCGCCGTACAACACGGCGATCGTCAAGACCGTCAACGTGCGCGCCGGCGACTACGTCAAGAAGGGCGATGCGCTGGCGACGCTCGACCCGACCTTCACCCAGGCGGACCTGATCCAGATGCAGGATCACCTGGCGAGTGATCAGGCGGTGGTGGCGCGCGAGCAGGCGGAAATGGCCAAGCGGACCTATGTCTACTCGACCACCGACAAATATCAGGCGGTGCAGGGCGAGGCGTGGGTGAAGCGCCTGGCGGAATACAAAGCGGGCGTCGAGAACTTCGACGGCCAGATCCGCAGCACCGAAGCGCAGATGAGCCAGGCGATCTCCGACCGCAAGAAATACCAGGAGCGCCTGCGGCTGGCGACCGAGGCCGAGGCCGTTTATGCGCCGCTGCTGGATAAAGGTTACGTGTCCAAGCTGCAATTGATGACGGCCACCGACACCAAGACCGAGATGAACCGCTTGATGCTGGATGCCCAGAACCAGATCAGCCAGTACCGCGAGTCGGTCGCCTCGCTGGTCGCACAGCGCGACGCCTTCATTCACACCTGGTATGCCACTCTGGCGCTGCAGCTGACCGCGGATCAGAACGATCTCGATCTGACCGTGGACAGCCTGACCAAGGACGCCAAGCTGCACGCGCTCAATCGCCTCGATTCGCCCATCGATGCGCTGGTGGTCAAGGTCGGCAAGCTGTCGACCGGCTCGGTCTACAACGGTGGCGGCACGGATGCGACGACGCCCGGACTCGACCCACTGTTCACACTGATGCCGGCGAATGCGGTGCAGTTCGCCGAGGTCTACATCCAGTCGACCGATATCGGTTTCGTGCGCGTCGGCCAGGAAGTGAGCATGAAGATGGACGCCTATCGCTTCATGGAGTACGGCGTCGTCAAGGGTCGGATCATGTCGATCAGCGAGAACTCGTTCACGGTCGACGACAACAACCAACCGACCACGCCCTATTTCAAGGCGCACGTGCAGATCACCGCGGTCAAGCTGCGCCACGTGCCGAAGAACTTTCGTCTGCTGCCCGGCAATACCCTCACCGGTGATGTGATGATCGGCGAGCGCAGCATCATGTCCTACATCGTCGAAGGCGTGCTGCGGCAGACCTCGCAGGCGATGCGCGAGCCTTAAGAGGAACTGTTGCGGTGGGTGTGCGCTCGCTGTGGCCCAAATCCCGTTCGCGTAAGCGCGGCTCCGCCATGGAGCGCGCCGAGAGTGCCTACGCCGACCAGCAGTACGCGGAGGCGGCCGCGCTGTTCCGCGCGCAGGCCGAGAGCGGCAACGCCGCGGCGCAGCTGCGTCTCGCCCAACTGTACGAAAGTGGCCAGGGCGTGCTGCAGAGCTTTGTCGAGGCGACCTCGTGGTACAGCGAAGCCGCTCGCCAGGGTTCGGTTCCGGCGCAGGCGCGCCTGGGCGAGGTCTACCTGACGGGTCTGCAGGCACCGGCGACCGCCACGGCGTCCGCCGTCGCGCGCATCGAGTCGAGCGAAGGCCAGGGCTCGCTCTTGGGGCGCATGTTTCCCGAGGGTCTGGCGGTGCGCCAGAACACCCAGCTCGCGGCGGTGTGGAATCTGTCCGCCGCCCAGGGCGGAGATGCCGGCGCCCAGGCGCGTCTCGGCTACCAGTACGCGACCGCCCTCGGCGTGGCGCACGATCTGGATGCGGCCAAGAAATGGTTCAGCGCGGCGGCCGCGCAGGACAACTCCTCCGGCCAGTTGGGCCTCGGCATGCTGTACGCGGGAAGCTTCGGTGGCGACACCGAGCCGCATCAAGCCCTCGAGTGTTTCGAGCGGGCGGTCGCGCAGGACAACGCGACCGCCAAACACTGCCTGGCGCTGCTGCTGTTGCATGGCAGGGATGTGGCGCGCGATGCCGAGCGCGCGCGCGCGCTGTTGCAGGAAGCAGCCGCGGCCGGTCAGCCGGCGGCGATGTTCAGCCTGGGTGAGCTGTATCGGCTCGGGCAGGGCGTGGCGCCGGATGCGACCCAGGCAGAGACCTGGCTGCGGCGCGCCGTCACGCGCGGACACATCAAGGCGCTGATGGCACTGGTACGCTTGTTTGACAGCGGGCCCGAACCGGATGCCAACAGCGCGGCCCTGCTGTGCCGCGACGCCGCCGAGCTCGGCGACCCGGAAGCGCAGTACTGGCTCGGACAGTTCTACCTCGCCGGCAAGGGCGTGCCGCAGGACCCGGCCGAGGCGGCCCGCTGGATTGAGAAAGCGGCGCAGCAGGGTGTCACTGCCGCCTTCGAGCGACTGGGTGCGCTGTATGCGGCCGGCCACGGTGTGGCGCAGGACTTCAACGCCGCCGCCGATTGGTTCAACCGCGCCGCCGTCATGGGCGATGCCCATGCGCTCTATCATCTGGGGACGCTGCAGATGCGCGGTCTCGGGGTGACGCGCGATGCCGCCGCGGGTCTGGCCGGCTACCAGGACGCTGCCGAAAAGGGCAGCGGCGCTGCCAGTCTCGAGTTGGGCATCATCCACGCGACCGGCCGGGAGGTTCCGCAGGATTTTGCCGAGGCCGCACGCTGGTACGCCCGCGCCGCCGAGCGTGGCGTTCCCGAAGGCCTCTACAATCTTGCTTTCCTCCACCTGCAGGGACTCGGCGTGCGGCAGAACATTCCGCGCGCACTGGAGCTTCTCGAGCAGGCGGTCGCATCAGGCAGCGCCGCTGCGGCGCTGGCGCTGTCAGAGCAGTTCACGCGCAGCCCCTACCTGGTGGAGAACGCAGCGCTCGCCATGCAGTGGCTGTTGCGCGCCGCGGAGCTGGGCAGCGGTCCGGCGGCCAGTCAGCTGGCGGAGCGGCTTGATCGTGGCGATCCCCACGCACCTGCCAAGGAGCGCGTGGTGCTGTTGCTGGCGCAGTGCGCCTCCAAGGGCGATGCCGCCGCGCAGACGACACTCGCCCAGTGGTATCTCGATGGCAAGCATCTGGCCCAGGATGTCGAGATTGCGCTGCGCTGGTTCCACCGGGCGGCAGGTGGCGGCAGCGCCTTCGCGCAGGCCTGGCTCGGCGATGCCTACGCCACCGGTCAGGGCGTCAAGCAGGACCTGAGCAAGGCTGCGAAGTGGTACGAGCGTGCGGCCCTGCAGGGGCACAGCGGCGCGACCCGCGTGCTGACAAGTCTGGGCGTTGCCGCCGGCGAGCCGCCCGCGGAGATGGCGCGGCTCTTCCAGCTCTGGAAGAGCGGCGCCGAGCGCGGCGATGCGACTGCGCAGCGTGTGGTCGGCGACTTCTACATGCGCGGCGTAGGCGTGGAACGCTCCACCACCCAAGCTGAACACTGGCTCGGCCAGGCCGTGGAGCAGGGTGATACGGCGGCGATGGTGCTGCTCGGCGGGCTGATCCTCGAGGATCCGGCCGCCAGCGCCCGATTTCCACGCGCCATCGAGCTGTTCCGGCAGGCGGCCGCCCGTGGCAACACCGACGCAGAGTACAACCTTGGCGTGTGCGCTCGCCGTGGTTTGGGCGTTGCGCCCGACCGCGAGCAGGCCGAGCGTCACTATCGCAATGCCGCGCAGCACGACCACGAGTCGGCGCAGCTGGCGCTCGCCGACCTGATCGCCGAGCGCGCCGCCTCGGCGGCCCAGTGGCGCGATGCGATGCACTGGTATCAGCAGGCAGCCGAGCACGGCAATGCGGCGGCCCAGGCGCGCCTGACGGAAATCAGCGCCCGCCAGCCCACATCTGAGCGAGCCGGGGAGCACACGCGGCCCAATTAGCGCATCTGCACCTGGATGCGCGCCGGCGCGCGCGGGACTCAAACCAACAACAACATCACAGCTTTTCGGACGTGCCGCCATGCGTATGATCTGTGTTTCAGCCCCCCGGGTGCGCGCTGCGCGCCGGCTGACCGCCCTGCTCGCGATCGCATCCCTCAGCGTCGCGGGCAGCACCGCCCTGGCCGGTGACCCGATGTCGGACACCTTTCAGCCGGATGCCTTCCGCACGCGCGAAGCACTGCGGCGGCGCACCCCGGGTCTGGAAGATCCGTTCAGCCGGGAATGTCCGGTGCCGTATGAGCCGCTCACGCTCGGGGCCGCGGTGGATATCGCGCTGTGCCGCAATCCCGCGACGCGCACGGTGTGGGCGAGCGCGCATCTGCAGGCGGCTTTCCTCGGCAGCGCGCAGAGTGCCTGGTTGCCGAACATTACCGCATCCGATGGCGAGACCCGCACCTGGGGACAGCAGATCGATCCGACCGGCGCGAGCATCTCGGGGGTGCAGAACGAAAATGACGCGGCGCTCAATCTCAGCTGGACCCTGTACGACTTCGGCAACCGTGGCGGGCGAATCGACAATGCGCGTTACCTGTTGGATGCCGCGGCCCAGACCGCCGATCGCAGCGTGCAGCAGACTGTGTTCAGTGCCGCCCAGGCCTTCTACGGTGTCAATTCGAGTGATGCCGCGCTCGTCGCCGCCAAGAGCGCCGAAGACGCAGCCCAGCGCAGTGTCCAGATCGCGAAAGCGCTGCAGGTCGGCGGCGTGAGTGCGCTGAGCGACGTGCTGCAGGCCGAGACCGCTTACGACCAGGCGGTGCTGGCGCGCGTGCAGGCCGCGCAGGCGGCAAAAACCGCCGTGGCGCTGCTGGATGTCACCATGGGCATGGACGCCGATCAGCCGCTCAAACTGCGCCCCGAGACGGTGCCCACGGACGTCCCGGGACTGAACGCACGCATGTCGGATCTCATGACGGAAGCGATGCGACAACGTCCGGACCTGGCAGCCGCGCGGTCGCAGCGCGACGCGGCCGATGCCAATGTGACCGTGGCGCGCGCCGCCGGTCGCCCCTCGATTGCGGTGTCTGCGGCACGCGTGCGCATCGAGACGACCGCTGTGCCGGTGCAGAACTACAGCCAGATCGGCGTCAGCGTCACGGTGCCGATTTTTTCGGGCTTTAAGGCGGGTTACGACATTCGCCAGGCGCAGGCCTCGCTGGAGAGCAGCGAAGTGAATGTCGAGCAGATCCGTCTGAACGTCTCCCAGGACGTCTGGAACGGCTACTACGGGTTGCAGGCCGCGAATGAGGAACTCGTCGCGACGGTCACTCTGGTGAAGACGGCGGAGCAGAATCAGGAAGTCGCCGTGGGACGCTACCAGGCGGGCGTCGGCACCATTCTTGATCTGCTGACGGCGCAGACCGCCGCGGCCGCCGCGCAGCAGGCGCGTATCACGGCGGAGTACAACTGGCAGGTGGCGCGCGCGCAGCTGGTGCTCGCGCTCGGGCGGCTGACCGGCATCGAGCCCCTCAAAGTCGTGCCGTGACGGACGCGCGATGGCAGCGCTCGCGGCGCGGTGCCCGCGACTAGCGGTGCAGCCGCGCGGCAGCCGCCTAACCGGTCGGCCGCGCCCTGGCGATTTCAGCAGCCGGCGGCTCGACAGCCGGGGTCTGCGTCAGCGTCGCATTCAGACTGGTAATCCACTCGGCGCAGGCATCCGCTGGCAGCGGGCGGCTGTAGTGATAGCCCTGGGCGAAATCGCAGCCGAGCTGCGCCAACAGCACGGCGTCGGGTTCGCTCTCGACACCCTCGGCTACCACGTACAGATCGAGGGCGTGCGCCATGCGCACGGTGGATTCGACGATGACCCGGTCGCCACGCCGCGTGCGCATGCCTTCGACGAAGGACTTGTCGAGCTTCAGCAGGTGCGCCGGCAGATCGCGCAGGTAGCTGAGTGCGGAGAAGCCGGTGCCATAGTCATCGATCGCCACCAGCACACCGAGATCGTTGATATCGCGCACGATGCGCAGCGCGCGCACCGGATCGAGCATCACCGCGCTCTCGGTGATCTCGACCTCGAGTGAGGCGGGTGGCACGCTGCTGGCCGCCAGCAGGTTCGCCAGCCGCCGCGCCAGATCCGGATCGTGCAGCATGCGTGCCGAGAGGTTGACCGCCACGCGCAGCTCGAGCCCGTCGCGCCGCCAGCGCGCGGCCTGCGCCAGCGCCTCGCGCAGAGTGAACTCGGTCAGCGGCCGGATCAGATCCGTCGACTCGGCAATGCTGACGAACTCGGCGGGATTGACCTTGCCGAGCGTCGGGTGCTCCCAGCGCAGCAGTCCCTCCACCGCATGCGCGGTGCCGCGCTGCAGGTCCACCTGCGGCTGATAGTGCAGCTGCAGCCCGCCACAGGCGATGGCGGAGCGCAGCTCGCTCACCATGGTCAGCTTGCGCACGCTGTGGCCATCGTGCGCCGCATCGTAGCGTTCGTAGGCTACACCGCGCCGCTTGGCGAGATACATCGCGACGTCGGCGTGCCGCAGCAGCGTCGGCCCGTCGGCCGCGTCCTGCGGACAGATGGCGATGCCGGTGTTGACGCCGACGTCGATCGATACGCCGCCGAGGTCGATCGGGATCCGCAGCGACTGCGCCAGAGCCTCGGCGAGCTGCACGGTGGCGGCGCCGTCGGTGACCCCGGGCACCACCACCACGAACTCGTCACCGCCAATGCGCGCCACGAAACCGCGCTCACCCACCGTAGCGACGAAGCGCTGCGCCACTTCGCGCAGTACCGAGTCGCCGACGCTGTGGCCGAGGGTATCGTTGACGTCCTTGAAGCGACTGAGATCGAGCATCAACAGCGCGAGCGGGCGGGACGGATTGGCCTGGGCCAGCAGACTGGCGAGGCGTGTATCGAGGGCGGCGCGGTTGGGCAGCAGGGTCAGGGCGTCATGGGTTGCCCGGTATTCCAGCTCGCGCTGCTGTTCGCGACGCTCGCTGATGTCACGGATGATGGCGGTGTAGAGGGTCTCGTCGCTCAGGCCAGCGCGACCGAAGGAGATTTCCACCGGTAGCGTACGCCCGGCCGAGGTATGCGCCTCCCATTCCGACAGCCGCCCGCAGAGTGCCTGGAATGTTGCGGCCACGCCGGCGCGGGGCTCCGCCGGCAGCTCCGGCAGGTAGCGCCGCAGGCTGGTGCCGCGCAGCAGCGCCGCATTGACTCCCAGCAGGTGCACGGCCGCCGGATTGGCCATCTGTATCAGCCCGTGCGCGTCCACACAGAGAATGCAGTCGGTCGAGGACTCGACGATGCTCTTCAGCAGCGCATCGCGGCGCCGCAGGCCCACCGCGTAAGCGAGCGCCCGCAGCGTCTGTTCATCGAGTGAGCGCAACGTGGCCACCGCAAAGGAGGCGAGCAGCGCAAGTCCCGGCGGGATGATCTCGATCAGCAGCCGCTGCGCGGCGTAGGCGTAGAGCGCAACTGCGACCAGAGTGACTACGGCGCCGGCCAGCACGATGAGATTGCGTCGCCAGCTCTGCGCGTTGAACAGCAGCATCAGCAGCACGGTCCACAGCGCCAGCGCGGCGAGGTAGACATCGGTGGGCGGCGGGTGCGGCGCCCCGCTGCGCAGTGTCTGCAGCGCGAGCGCCTGCAGCACCACGCCGGGCAGTGACTGATAAACCGGCACGGATACGAGATCGTGTAGTTCGAGCGCGGTGGCACCGATCAGCACGGTTTTGCCGGTGAATGCGCTGGCCGGGACTCGGCCGGCGAGCGCGTCGGCGTAGGAAACGAAGAAGAACGACTCGGGCGAGATGGAGTAGTCCGTCAGCAGGCTGCGCGCGTCATCCGCCAGCGGCAGTGGTGCCAGCTCGGCGATCGTCGCAGGTTCGGTGGTGCCGGCCACATTCCACGACAGCGGCGCGCGCCGCACCAGGCCGTCGATGTCGGGCTGCAGGTTGACGCTGCCGAGCATGACATGCTGCGCCAGCCGCTCGAGCGGCTGGGTCACGCGCACTTCGCTGTCGGCGGCAGTGAGCGGCTGAAAGAACTCCGGCAGCACGACCGGCACGTTGCCGCGGGCGGCAAGCGCCTCTTCGAGCTGATCGTCGTCGGCCGCATCGGCGGCGGCCGAGCTGAAATCGATATCGACGAATACCGCGCGCGGCCGGGCCGCGATCAGCTGCCTGAGCAGCTGCGCGTGGTAGCGCCGCGGCCAGGGCCAGCTCTGCAGCTCGCCGAGACTGCGCTCGTCGATCCCGACGATGACGATGTCGGAGGGCACGGTGTGACGCACCAGCCGCGCACAGGCATCCGTGGCCACGTTCTCAAACTGCTGCAGCCAGCCACTGCCCCGCGCCGCAGCGATCAGGGCGCAGATCGCCAGCCCGGCCATCAGGCTCGCGGTATGGCGCCGCCAGGTATCGCTCATCAATGTCCCAGCAGGGTCTTAATCGGACTCGTCGGGTTGCCGAGCAGAGCACCCACGGGATTGGAGGTCGTCGGCGTACTGGTCGATCCGCTGCCCGTCGTTGTCGTTGTCGTTGTTGTAGTTGTCGAGCTGGTGGTGCTGCCGCTGCCGAGGTTCAGCGTTGCTACCGGCGTTGCCACGCTCAGCCCCAGCGAGGCGCTGCTCACCTGGGCGCTGAGGGAAACCGGCGCCGCGCTCACCGGCGTCGAAATGCTGGTGGACGCGCCCAATGTCGTGCCGCCCGCACCGGTTGCGGCGCCCACTGCGGTGCTGGCAGAGACCAGCGGGCTTGAGAGTGTCGTTGTCGCACCCGTCGACAGGCCGCTCGGGGCTGCGCTGGCGGTGAGTCCCGCGGTGGTGGAGGCGAGGGGTGTCGACGCGGTGGCGCTGCCGGCAGCGCTCAGTCCGCTCGGGCCCGCAGCCGCCGCGAGCCCGGCCGCAGCACCCGTGCCGCCCACGGTGGCAACGACGCTGGTGCCGAGGTTGGCCGAACCCGAGGTCGTGCTGAGGCTCAACGATGCACCCGCGCCCGCATTCAGGCCGGCAACGCTGGTCGTGAGGCCGCCTGTGACCGTGGCCGAGCCGTTGCCCAGCGAGGCGCCTGCCGCGAGGGACGTGCCTGCAGCGCTGATCGCCGCCTCGGCACTCATGGGCAACGGTGCCGGCGTGGCGAGGTTGCTCGCGCCGGAAGCTGCCGCACCCAGTCCGTGAGTCTCACCGGTGACGATCCCGCCCACAGTGCTCGGCGCGGTACCGAGCCCGAGCGGTGCCGGCGCGCCTGCCGCAGCCGTGGCGCCCGCAGTGGTGCCGTCCAATAGCTGCTGCGGGTCGCCCGCGCGCGCGACCGGTTCGCCGCTGTCCATGTGCAGCATGCGGATGGCTGCATCACCGGCGTGGCGGATCGCGATCTCGCCCGCTTCCAGATCGACCACGTCGCTGAAATCGGTGGCGCGCACTTCGAGGCGGCCTTCGAACAGCGAGATGGTGCTGCTGTCGTCCTGCGCGACGACGCTGAATTGCGTCCCCTTGATGACCGCGACCAGGTAGGCGGTCTCCACGTGCAACTTGCGCACCTGACGCTTGGCGACACTGTAGAAGGCATTACCGTGCGACTGAACGATGCGGTCGATGGCCTCGCCCGCCACCAGCGGCGCTGCGATGGTGAGCTCGGTGTTGGGCGCCGCCGACACGGTGGTCTTGCCCTGCGCAAGTTCCAGTGAGCCGTCGGGCCCGGTGTCGAGGGTGGCAGGCAGGCCGACGACATCACCCTTGTGAAGCGCGTGGTGCCCATTCTGCCCCGACGCGCTGACTTCGCCCTGCACCGCGACGACCGTGACCTGGGTGGATGTGGCAGGCGGACTCGCACCGAGAGCGGTGCCGCCGGGCATGCATGCCAGCGCAACGAACAGTGCCAGGGGCGGCACCGAGGCTCTCGAGCGTGGCACGCGAACTGTGATGGGGTACATCGCCTCATCCTCAAAAAAGTCGCGAGGTTGCGACATGCTAGGCAATCGCGGCTCGACGCAATGTGCGCTCGATCCCAACATGGAAGCAGCGCAGCGCCGACAATTCCGGGCAGTGAAATCAAGGCATTAGCAGCCCACATAACATGCCTCTGCAGGGAATGCGGGGAGTTCTTTCCCGGGTTGTCATAATCGGCGCTCTGCTGGTGTCAGCAGCCGCGCGCGGCGAGTCGCCGCCGCTGCTGAACAGCGCGGTGATCCGCGGCAGCAGTGTCTACGCGGCGCCGGCGCTGTTTGCGACGTATCGCGCCAGGCTCGGCCAGCCGCTGACCGCCGAGGTTGCGACCGGCGTGGCGCGCGCGCTCGGGCAGATGTACGAGCACGACGGCTACTCGCGCCCGGAAGTACTGGTCGACCAACGACTGATGGCGAACGGCATCCTGCGCCTCGAGGTGTTCGAGCCACGCTTCACCCAGGTGCGCTTCACCGGATCTCCGGGTCCGTACGCTCAGCAGCTCGCGCGGCTCGGTGCGCGCATCCAGGACTCAAATCCGGTACGCCCGCAGGAGGTGCGCCGCACGCTGCAGGCCATGCGCGCGCTACCCGGGCTTGCCATCGTGGAATCGGTTGCCCGGGATGCCGCGGTCCGCAACGCGTTCATCCTGACCCTCGCCAGCTCGTACCAGCCGGTGGAAGGGCTGGTGCGCCTGAGTAACCGCGGCAGCAAGGAGATCGGTCCGTGGTTCGTCGACGGCCAGGTCGTGGCCAACGACCTGCTCGGGCTGCAGGAGAAACTCGGCGCGCTGGTCACGGCGACCACCGACTACCAGGAGTATCACGCCGGCGGGGCATTCGTGGACCTCCCCGTGAGCAACGCGGGCACGCACCTGTCGCTGCTGGGCCTGTATTCCTACTCCGTCCCGCACGTCTCGCCGGGCGACCCGGTCGACACCTTCCGGCGCACCCTGGTACAGCTGCGCGTTCTGCAGCCGCTGGTCAACACTGGCAGCGCGAACCTGGTGCTGGTCGGCGGCCTTGATGTCGACAATCAGATCACCGATCAGGACGCCGCGCTGCTGCGCGATGATCGGCTGCGCATCGTCGACCTGGGCTTCCAGGCGGCCTGGGCGGCGTTTCAGGCGACGCGCTACAACGTCGTGTTTGATCTGCGCCAGGGTCTGGATGCTCTCGGCAGCCAGCTGTACGCGCAGGACCTGGTGCCGGATCTGCGCCGCAGAGATTTTCTGCTGTGGCGTGGGCAGATTACGCAGCTCACGCAGCTCGATGAGCACTGGACCCTGCGACTCGACGCGTTGCTGCAGCATTCCGGCTACGTACTGCCGTACAGCGAGCAGCTCACCATCGGTGGCCAGGTGCTGGGGCGCGGCTTCGAGATCAGCCAGGTCGCCGGCGACAGCGGCGGCGACGGCCGCGTGGAGTTGCGCCGGCTGGTGTCGCGCCTGGGCGGCAGCGGCGAACTCTCACTCTATGGTTACTACGATTACGGCGCCGTCTGGAGTCAGGACGGCAGCCCGAGCCAGTCCGCCGCGGTCAGCGGCATCGGGGTCGCGCTCACCCGCGGCACGCTCGCCGCCTCGGTCGAAGTCGCCCAGCCTTTGATTCACCCCGACGTCGACGGCAGCCGCTCGCCACGGGTGCTGGTCGATATCACCA
>DATHMN010000041.1:0-25198 GCA_035487135.1 Steroidobacteraceae bacterium
CCAAGCTCGAGATCGACGTGCGCGGCCGGCGCGGCCGGCTCGCCCGCGCCCCGCTGCCGATCCGCGCGGTGGTGTTCCTGTCGCGACGGCGCAGCGACGGAGCGCTGCTGCGCCCGCTCGCGCGGGCGGCGGCGCTGCGGCGTCTGCACGCCGCGCAGCGCTATGCGGCGACCCAGCCCGGCTGGCGGGCATTCCGCGCGCGCATCGCCCGCCTGCCGGCGTACGAGCTGCGGCGCGGCGAGCACCCGCAGCAGGCGGTGGCGGAGTTGCGCGCACTGCTGGCGCGGACGCGGCGTGGCGCGCGCGGCTGAAGCCTACCGCCCGGACATCGACGGGCTGCGTGCGCTCGCCGTCACGCTGGTCATCGCCTATCACGTCTGTCCGCAGGTGCTGCCCGGCGGTTTCAGCGGCGTGGATGTGTTCTTCGTCATCTCCGGCTTTCTGATCACACGCCTGGTGCTGGACGACTTGAGCGCAGGCCGCTTCAGCCTGCGGCGCTTCTACGCGCGGCGCGTCCGCCGCATCGTGCCGGCCCTGCTCCTGGTGCTGGCGAGCTGCTGGCTCGTCGGCTGGTTCGTGCTGCTGCCCGGTGAGTTCCGCTGGTTCGGCGCATCACTGCTGTGGTGTGCGCCGTTTCTCGCCAACGTGTTCTTCGCGCACGCCACCGGCTACTTCGATCCGGCAACCGATGCGAACGTGCTGCTGCATCTGTGGTCGCTGGGCGTCGAGGAGCAGTTCTATCTGCTGTGGCCGCTGCTGCTGCTGCTGGCGGCGCGCGCCCGGGTCGTGACCCCGGTGCTGCTCGCGGTGTTCGCCAGCTCGCTTGCCATCAGTGTGCTGGGGGCGCGCATCGCGCCGGTGAGCCACTTCTTCCTGCCCGGTCCGCGCGCCTGGGAACTCACCGCCGGCGGCCTGCTGGCACTGCGCGCGCTCGGCGGCGCGGCGCCTTGGTCACCACCCTGGGCGGCGCGCGCGGCGCTGTGCGGCCTCGCGCTGATTCTCGCCGGGGCCACGCTCCTGAGTGCCAACGACACTTTCCCGGGCCTGTGGGGCCTGGTGCCGGTCGGCGGCGCGCTGCTGCTGATCGGCGCCGGCCCCGGCACGCCCCTCAACCGCCTGTTCGGCAGCCGGCCACTGGTGCGTCTCGGCCAGCTGAGCTATGTGCTTTATCTGTGGCACTGGCCCGTGCTGGCATTTGTGCGCATCGTCTGGGGGCGCGAGCCCAGCGCACTCATGCTCGCCGGCGCGCTCGCCATCACCGCGCTGCTCGCCTGGCTCACGCATCAACTGCTGGAGCAGCCGCTGCGCCACGGCGCCTGGGGAGCGCGCGCGGTTCCGGCGCTGCTGGCGGGGCTCGCAGGCTTCACCCTGCTCGGGGCTGCCACCGCCGCAGGCCGACTGCCGGGGCGGCTGTCGGGAGCGGCGTTCAGCAGCTGGGAAGCGGCCACGATCGACTGGCACATCCGCGGCGCAGGCGACGTGGAGCACATGGGCGATTTCGAGACGCTGCACCTGAGGTCCGCGCGGCGCACCACGACGCTGTTCATCGGCGACTCGCACCTGCAGCAGTACTGGCCGCGGGTCACCGCCGTGGTGGACGCACAGCCCCGGGCGGCGCGCTCGGTGCTGTTCGCCGCCTACGCCGGCTGCCCGATGCTGCCGGGCCTGAATGCACTGCGCCAGCCACGCGACTGCGACCGCTTCTTCGCTTACGCGACCGCGCAGGCCTGGCAGCCGCAAGTGGATACCGTGGTGTTTGGTGCGTTCTGGGAGCTGTATCTGCTCGGCGAGTACTCGCTCGAACGAGAACACGGCGTGTACCGCACGGACGATCCCCTGCGCCGGCGCCTGCGCCTGGATTCGCCGGCGACCGCGCAGGCGTTCGCCCACTTCGCGCGCCTGTTGAGTGCTCTCACCGCCAGCGGCCGGCGGGTGTTCATCGTCCTGTCGAACCCGACCTCACCGCGCTTCGAGCCGGTCGCACTGGTGCCGGCAGCGCTGCGCCTGGGACTGTCGGTGCCCGCGCAGTTTCGCGCCGCGGCACCCGCGGACATCGACGCGGCATCCTATGAAGACTTCGTCGCGCCGCTCATGAGTCGCCTGCGTGCGCTTGCGGTGCAAAGCGGTGCTCAGGTGCTGGATCCGCGCACGACGCTGTGCAGCGGCATGCGCTGCCCGGCAGTGGGGGCCGATGGCACCCCGCTCTACATCGATTCCAACCACCTGCGCGCCAGCTACGCGCGCGCGCAGGCCTCATTCCTCGACGCCACGCTGCTCGGCGACGGCCGCCGCGCTGTGGCTAACCGCCTGGCGCGAGAACAGTAGGAACAGGAAGCGACAGGTGAGCAGCTGCGGCCGCAGCGGCCCGGCCATGCCCTCTGCCGCGGCGGCACGCGCCGGGAGCCCCGCGAACACCCGCTCCAGGGTGAAGTACGGCGCGCTTTGTGCGGCGAACTCGCGCACCCGGCGGCGGTGAATCGCCGCCTGCGCGCCCGGCAGCGCGAACGAGCCGGTGCGCAGGAGCGGCAGCAAGTGGCGCCACCACCAGAAATAGCGCAGATCGCCGAGGAAGAACGGGTTGAGCACGCTGGCGAGCACCTTCCCCTCGGGCAGCGTCACTGCGTGGAACACTGCGAACAGCTCGTGCAGGTCGCCGATGAGATTGAGCGGGGCGAAGTTGGCGGTGACGAGCGCTGCGCGCCAGGGCGCGCCGTGGCGGCGCCGCGCGATGAAGTCCGCGTACGGTCCGCCTTCGAGACGGATGTTTCCCTGCGCGATCGGCTGCGCGCAGTGCATGGCAAAGTACTGGCACATACTGCGGTCGACATCGTAGGCGATCACCGCGCGCCCCTCAGCGGCGTAACGGCACGCATCGAGCCCCGCCCCGCAGCCGAAATCGAACACCGTGGCCCTGGCCGGGGCCAGCTGCAGCGCCAGCTGCTGGAACGCCGCGCGCGCGCGCCGGTCCGAGCCGCGCGCGGTGATCTGCCGCACGTACTCGGCACCGGTGACCAGGGGTGAGACGGGCGCGCCGGGCAGTACAGTCATGGCGCGCACCGCCCTCCGCAGGTGCCGGCGGCGAGCGTGAAGCTCTGCAGGAAATGGAAGTCTGGGCGCCGCAGCGCGAAGCGCGCATCACCCGGGTCGCACAGCGCGCACAGCTGCGCGAAGTCGGCAGCCGCCAGATAGGGACGCAGGCGCTCGCCCCAGGTCTCACGGAACAGCGCCTGCAACAGGTAGGACTCGTCCGCGGCCGCCAGCGGTGAGACGCGCTCGATCAGCCGCGTCTGCACCGTCACGGCGCGCAGTCCTGCGCTGCGCATCACCCCGAGCAGCGCGCGCACCGCCGTCAGCTCGCGTTCGTCGAGGCCGTAGCGGTCGCGGTAGTAGCGGCGCACCGCCTCGTTGGTCAGCCGCTCCAGGCGCGCATCCCAGGCGAAGTACATGTCCGGCAGGAGCGAACTCTGCCCGAGCACCAGGCGGCCGCCGCCGCGCACCAGCGCCGCGAGCTCGCCCACAGCCGCGACCGGATCACGCAGGTGATGGACGGTGTTGACGCTCCAGACGAGATCGAAGCTGCCCGCGCGCAGCGGCAGCCGCCGCAGGTCCGCCTGCAGCAGCGCCGCCCCGCAGGGGCGCACCTGCGCTGAAGCCAGGTGGGCAGCCGCCAGATCGAGTCCGACCACGAGTCCACCGGGTGCGACCGCCGCGGCGAGCCAGCCCAGCGTTTCGCCGCTGCCGCAGCCGGCATCGAGCACGTGCGCGCCCGCTGGGAGCGCGAGGCTCGCGACCGCCGCGCGCAGCTCGGGCGCGGCGAACGCGTTGAACAGCTGCAGCTTGCGCGCGTAGTCGCGCTGCGCGCTGTCGCCGAGCAGAGTGCTCACCGCCAGCGCCATCAGCGGGTCCGCCCGCACCGCGCCCGGTAGCGGCGCAGACAGCCGGGGCACAGCCGCCCGAGAGTGCGCACCACGAGGTAGCGCAGCCGCTCGCGCCACAGGAGCCCGTGCACCGTGAGGCGCTCCGCCGCACTCAGGCGCCGCGCCACGAACAGCGCATTGAACTGGACCGCACTGCGCGGCAGGTCGGTGGCGAGCTCGCGCAGTCCCAGCCGCCCGAGCAGCTGCTTCACCTCGGGATAGAGACGCTGACGTGCGCCGATGCAGGCCTCGGTCTCGACCTCGACGTGCACCAGCGCCACCCGGTCGCTGACACCGCTCGAGCCCTCGATGACCTCGAACGCGGCGCCCTCGGTGTCGATCCACAGCGCGAGCCGCGCCCGGGGCGCAGCGGCCGGCTGCAGCAGACTGTCCAGGCGCGTGGTACGCACCGCGACCGCCTCGGACGAGGCCCACTCGCCGGTGCGGCGGAACAGCGAACTCATGCCGCGGCGCGGGTCGCCGCCGGCATAGTCGGCGCAGACGAGAAACAGCTCACTCGCGCCATCGCGGTTGCTCGCCGCCCAGGGAAGCAGCTCGATGCCGCAGGCGTGCAGGCGCTGATCGGCCTGCATGAGCGCGAAATTGCGCGGGTTGGGCTCGAGCGCAATGACACGCGCGGTGGGCGCCGCGGCCCGGAAACGCGCCGCGTCGGCGCCGTTCATGGAGCCGACGTCGCACACGGTGCCGATCTGCAGACGCGGCAGCAGGCTCGCGAACAGGCGCGGCGTATTGGCGATCATGCGGACGCGGCGCGCCGCCGCATCACCATGAGGAAGTGATCGCCGCAGTTGCGCAGCAGCGGCCAGCCGCACACCCGCCGGTCGAGCCGCCACAGCCGCTCGTACCACGCGCGGTGGTGCTGCCGCAGGCCGCCGAGGTACGGCGGGGGTACTGCCAGGCACAGGCCGCGGTAATGCTGCAGGCTGAAGTCGGCGCGGAATGCGGCGTAGAACTCCCGCGGGCGGTAGTAGCGCGTCCAGATGGTGCGCCCGTTCATGCCGACGGCAACCGGACCGCGCACGAAGCGCACCGCGGCGCGTTTGCCGCGGCCACGCGACAGGTAGTGGCCGAGCTCCCACGGGCAGATGCGGCCGATGACGCTGAACACCAGCGCGCCGCCCGGGCGCACCAGACGGGCGCACTCGCGCGCCACCGCGGCCGGCTCGGGCACGCAGTTGAGCGCGCCGAGATCCGAATACGCCCCGTCGAAAGCAGCAGCCCCTGCCAGCCGCTCGAGCTCGTGCGCGCCGATGTGGAGTGCCTGCACCTGCTGCAGCAGCCCGGCCGCAGCCGCCCGTGCGCGCGTGCGCTCGACCATGAGCGGCGACCAGTCGGTTGCCGTCACCAGATGCCGCCGCTGCGCGAGCCGCACCGCATCCAGACCGGTGCCGCAGCCGAGGTCGATGAGCCGGCTGGGCGCGGGGAACAGCGCGTCCAGCCAGCGCCACAGTTCCGCGCGCATGTCCTGGATGGCGCCGTTGTTGCCGCGCTCGCCGTCGTAATCCGCGGCCACGCTGTCGAATGCGGCGCGCGTCTGCTCGAGCCGCGGCACGACGCCGGCGGGAGCGGCTGCCTCGGGCCGCGCGCTGTTCATCATGGCGGACGCATGGGACACTGCCGCGCACCATGCGAGTCGCTCTGGTCGTGCCGGGGGGTGTGGACCGCTCGGGCGAATACCGCGTCATCCCGGCGCTGCTCGCGCTGCTCGCGCAGCTGACCCGTCATCACCAGGTCGAAGTGCTGGCGCTGCAGCAGGAGCCGCGCGCCGGCAGCTGGCAGCTCGCCGGTGCGCACATCCACAACATCGGCGCGCGGCGCACCCGTGCGCGCGCGCTGCGACGCCTGCTGGCGCTGCACCGCACGGCGCGGTTCGATGTGTTGCACGCCATCTGGTCGGGCCCGTGCAGCCTGGTGGCGGTCACCGCCGGCCGGCTGCTGCGCGTGCCCGCGCTGGTGCACGTCGCCGGTGGCGAACTCGTGGCACTGGCGGACATCGGCTACGGCGGTGCGTTCCGCTGGCGCAGCCGGGTACGCGAGCACCTGACGCTGCGTGCGGCAGCCGCCGTCACCGCCGCGAGCGCGCCGGCGGTGGCGCAGCTGGCCGCCTGGGGAGTGCGCGCCGAACGCGTGCCACTTGGGGTCGATCTGGCCGCGTGGCCCGCGCGCGCGCCGCGGCGCCGCGAGGCGCAGCGCCCGGCGCGGCTGCTGCACGTCGCCAGTCTCAACGCCGTCAAGGACCAGGGCACGCTGCTGCACGCGTTGCGCGCACTGCCGGACGAGTGTGACTGCCACCTCGATATTGTCGGTGAAGACACCCTCGGCGGGCGCGTGCAGCGGCTGGCCGCAGAACTCGGACTGGAGGCGCGCGTGCGCTTTCACGGCTTCCTGCCGCAGCGCGAGCTGCGGCCGCTGGTGGAGCACGCCGACCTGCTGGTCGTGTCCTCGCGCCACGAGACTGGACCACTGGTGGCGCTCGAGGCGGCCGTGGCCGGAGTGCCGACCGTGGGCACCGCCGTGGGCCACATCGCCGAGTGGGCCGCCGCGGGCGCTGCGCTCGCGGTGCCGCCGGCCGACCCCGGCGCACTCGCCGCAGCCATCCGTGCCGTGCTCACCGACGAGGCGCAGCGTCTGCACATGGCGCACGCGGCGCAGTGTCGCGCGCTGGCCGAGGATGCTGTTCATACCGCGCGTGCCTTCACCGAACTCTACGCCAGAGTGGCCGGCGTGCTGCCGGCGCGCGCCTGAAGCTGCGCCGGCTGCGCGGCGCGCAACGCCGCGCGCACCGGCTCGAGTGTCAGGTGGCGCGGCTGGCGCGCCAGCAGATAGCGCAGGACGCGCTGGCGCTGCGAAAGCTGCGACCAGGAGCCGCCGGAAATGCGCGGCTCGGAGTGCGCACACTCGCGCCGCTGCGCGCGTGCCTCGGCGTCGGGCATGAAGCGTGCGCCCACGTAGGCGCCGAGCTCGCGCAGCGAACGCGGCCAGGCAAGCCCGGGCAGCGCGCTGATCCACAGGTAGGAGGCGGAAGCCTGCGCGATGGTGCAGCGGCGGTAGGCACGCCGCAGCCGCCGGTGGCACGCCTCCTCGGCCTGCCGCAGCGCCGCCGGTGGGATGGTGCCGAAATAGCGCGCCGCGAGCGCCAGCGGCGGATACACCCACCAGGGGCCGCCTTCGAGGCGGGCGAGCTGCTGCAGCGTCTCCTGCCACTCGGCCGCGCTCATGCGGGCGGCGAGGCGCGCGATATCGCACAGGTGCAGCAGGCGCAGCTCGCGCACTGCGAGCGCACCGGCCGCGTGCAGCAGCACGTGGATGAGCAGCGCGCCGCGGCTCGGGTAGCCGTTCAGTCCCGGCTGCGGCTGCGGCGGAAACATCAGCTGCGAGCAATCGACGGCGCGCAGCGGCAGCTGCTCGGCCACGCGGCAGTGCAGTTCGATGCGCAGCCCGTTGTCGGCATGCTCGCCCAAAGCGGCCGGGACCGTGCGGTGGCCGGGCTCGAGCACCCGGTGCTTCCAGCTGCGGCTGGTCTCATGGAAGCCGAGCTGTCGCAGCAGCTCGAGGGCGGCCGCCTCCTGCGCCGCCGACACCAACAGATCGATATCGGCCATGGGCCGCTCGCCCGAGCGATACACGCCGAAGGCGTGCAGCGCCGCACCTTTCAGCGGCACCAGCGCGAGGTCCGCATCGCGGGCGCACAGATCGAGCAGCCGCAGCACACGCTCGATGCGTTCGGCGCGCTGCGCCACGTGAGTCGCCTGCGTGCGCAGAAATTCATTCCAGGGGGGCGGCCCGCGCCAGGGGAGCGAGGCCTGCAGCAGCGCCGCGACGCCGTGGATCGCCACCACCGCCGGTGCGATGGCCCACTCGGTCGCCGACCAGTCCGGCACCTGCGTCCCCGGTTGCGCGAGCTCGTGCGCCAACCTCTCGGTGATGCTGCGCAGCGTCGCGTGCAGGGTGCGCAGCGGCAGCGCGCCACCGGCCGGAAAGCCCGTGATCGCCCCGCGTGCCATGTCAGCCGGCGGCCGCCCCGCAGGCATTGCGGTAGGCGCTCTCGCTGGAGAGCAGGTCCTGCCAGCGCCGCTCCAGCTGCGCGCGGCCGTGGCGGTACTCTTCATGCAACGTCGGCGTGTTGACGGACTCGAGCGCCACGCGGTCATGCAGCAGTTCGCGGATGACCTGATAGAACGCCGAGGTGTAGGTGCCGTGGAACATCATGTCGAGGTCGGCACTCTCCTGCCAGTGGGTCTTGCGGCCGAGCTGTGCCTTCACCTGCTCGTAGAACTTGGTCCCCGGCAGCGGGTAGGAGACGCTCACGCCCACATCGTCGGGGAGCGCCTGCTCGAGCAGTGCGCGCGTGGCGAGAATGTCGCTCAGCTGCTCATCCAGATAGCCCAGCTGGATGAAGAAGCCGACGCGGATGCCGACCGCCTTGAGGCGCGCATGCGCGCTGACGATCTCGGCCACCGTGGTGCCCTTGTTCATCGCGTCCAGCACCTTCTGGCTGCCGCTTTCGGCGCCGAGCCAGGCCTCGCGGCAGCCGGCCGCGTGCAGCGCCCGCGCCATGCGCTCACTAATGAGGTCAGCGCGTGTCTGGATGGTGAACGGCAACCCGCCGCCCTGCGCCTGCAGGGCCTGCGTGAAGGCATTCAGCCAGTCCACGCGGAAACCGAAGATGTCGTCGGCGAACCAGACGTGCTCGGCGCCGAGCACGCGCCGCAGGTGCGCCATCTCCGCTGCCACCGCCTGCGGCTCGCGCTGCAGGTACTGGTTGCCCCAGATGGGCTTGGCGCACCAGTTGCAGCGGAACGAGCAGCCGCGCGAGGCCGCCATGTTGAGGCTGAAGTGGCCATGCGCACGCTGCCACACGCGTCGGTAGCGCTCGATGTCGATCAGATCCCAGGCGGGCGTCGCCGCCGAGCGTGCCGGGGGCGCAGGCTTGCCGCTGCGCACCACCCGGCCGGCGCTGAGCGTGGCGAGCCCGGTCAAGCCGTCGGTGAGCTCCGCCACCGCCGCCTGCGGGCAGGCCGCGAGCCGCAGCGTCAGGCTCTCGAGGGCGGCCAAACCTTCACCGAGCAGCACGACCTCAGCGCCGGCGCGCAGAAAACTCTCGGGCGCATCACTGGCATCGGCCCCGGCCACGAGCACGCGCGCGCCGGCCGCGCGCGCTGCGCCGATCATCTGGCAGGCCGCCTCCCGCATCCGGCCGAGGCACATCTTGCTGAGGAAGTTGTAGTTGTCTTCGTATAGCAGCAGCAGCTGCGGCGGCTGCGCCGCGAGCGCGCGGCGGAAACTGCCGAGACCGCGCGCCAGCATCGCATCGAACACGGCGACCTCGTGGCCGGCCGCGCGCAGCTGCGCCGCCACCTGCAGCGTGGCGAGCGGCGGGTAGGGCTTCGCGCGCCGCAGCTGTTTGCGGTCGAAGGAGAGGAAATACGAATGCGCAACGAGAATCGACAGCATCGGCGACAACCGTTCCCCCGGCCCGGCGCAGGTTGCGCCCGAACTCCATGGGTGAGTGCGTCGGGGAACGTGCGCGGTTCACCGTCACGGTGCCGCCGGCGCCGTGCGGGAACGCCGATGTGAGTGGGCGGGAACGCCGCAGAGGTGGGCGTCGGCCGGAATGCTCTTAGTTGGAGTTTTCCGAAGCGCGGCGCAGCTCGCGTGGCAGCGCGAAGTACACGCGCTCCTCGCGCCCCACGACCTCGCGCGGCAGCTTGCCACCCCAGCGGGCGAGCTGCTTGATGACCTCCTGCACCATGAGCTCAGGCGCCGAGGCGCCGGCGGTCACGCCGACCGACTTCCTGCCGGCGAACCACTCCTCGCGCAGGTCTTCCGGCCCGTCGATCAGGTAGCCCGGCACGCCGACGCGGTCGGCCAGCTCGCGCAGCCGGTTGGAGTTGGAACTGGTGCTGGAGCCGACCACCAGCAGCACGTCACAGCTCTCCAGCAGCTTCTTGACGGCATCCTGGCGGTTCTGGGTGGCGTAGCAGATGTCCTCGCGGCGCGGCGTTGCGAGCTGCGGAAAACGCACGCGCAGCGCCGTGACGATCTCCACCGTGTCGTCCACCGAGAGCGTGGTCTGGGTGACGAACGCCAGCCGTTCCGGCTCGTGCACCGTGAGCGCGGCGACGTCGGTCAGATTCTGCACCAGGTGGATGCAGCCGCCGGCGGAGGAATCGAAGCGTCCCATGGTGCCCTCGACCTCCGGATGGCCCGCGTGCCCGATCAGGATGACGTCGCGCCCCTCACGCGCGTAGCGCTGCACTTCCATGTGCACCTTGGTGACCAGCGGACAGGTGGCATTGAACACGGTGAGGCCGCGCAGTGCGGCCTCCTTCTCCACGGCGTTGGAGACGCCGTGGGCCGAGAAGATGACCGTGCCGCCGCGCGGCACCTCGCTCAGCTCTTCGACGAAAATCGCCCCGAGTCCGCGCAGCCGGTCGACCACGTAGTGGTTGTGCACCACTTCATGGCGCACGTACACCGGCTGGCCGAACAGCTCGAGGGCGCGCTCGACGATGTCGATGGCGCGGTCGACGCCGGCGCAGAAGCCGCGGGGATTGGCGAGCAGGATTTCCATCAGATGCTGAGCCTCTTGCTGGCGCGACTCTCGCGCCAGGCATCGATCAACAACAGTACGGCACCGATGGTGATCGCAGAATCGGCCACATTGAACGCCGGGAAGTAAGCCCCGCGCCAGTGCACGTGCACGAAGTCTATCACGCGGCCGATCGCCAGCCGGTCGAGCATGTTACCGAGCGCACCGCCCACGATCAGCGCCAGGCCACAGCACAGCAGCGCGTGCAGGCGGCCGTTGAGGCGCCGCAGCCACAGGACGAGCAGCACGCTCACCACCAGCGCGAGCGCCACCAGCGCCCAGCGCACCCACAGCGCACCGCCGGCGAACATGCTGAACGCCGCACCGGTGTTGTAGGTGAGGATGATGTCCAGCACCGGCAGCACGTGCACCCGGTCGAACAGCACGAAGTGATGCTGGATCCATGCCTTGACCAGGTGATCGACCAGGATCACCGCCGCCGACAGCGGCAGCCAGCGCCAGCCGCTCGCAGCGGCCGGCAGTGCGCTCGCGCGCTGCTGCCGTGCGGCTGCGCCCGCGCCGCCGATGTTCGCCTCATTCATATGTATTCCCTTTGCTCCCCTGGACCGTCGATATTGCCGACGCAGCGCTCACACAGCTGCGGATGACGCGGGTCAGCGCCCACATCGGTGCGCCGCTGCCAGCAGCGCGCGCACTTGGCAGCGTCCGTCGGCCGTACCAGCAGCCACACCGCGCCGCCGCCGGTGCTGCTCGCGGCTACCGCGCCCGCAGGCGGACTGGTACTCGCATGCACACGCGCCTCGGAGGTGATCAGCAGAAACCTGAGCTCGCCGCCGAGCGCCGCGAAGCGCGCGTGCTCGGCCGGCCTCACGTAGACATCGACCTGGGCATCGAGCGGCGCACCGATGCTGCCCGCATCGCGCAGCTTCTCCAGCTCGCGCAGCACGTCGGCGCGCAGCCCCATGAGCGAGGGCCAGTCGAGCGCCGCGGGCGGCAGCTGCGGCAGCTCGTGCCAGGTGGCGTGGAACACCGACTCGGGGCGTGCACCGGGCAGGTAACCCCAGACTTCCTCGGCGGTGAACGACAGGATCGGCGCCAGCCAGCGCACCATGCTCTCGGCGATGTGGAACATGGCGCTCTGCGCCGAGCGGCGCGCAGGCGACTGCGCCGGCAGCGTGTACATGCGGTCCTTGATCACGTCCAGGTAGAAGCCGCCCAGATCGACGCTGCAGAAGTTGTGCACCTTCTGGTAGATCAGATGGAACTCGTAGTTGCGGTAGGCCGCGATGATCTCGCCCTGCAGCTTGCGGGTGCGCTCGAGCACCCAGCGGTCGAGCGCCAGCATCTGGGCGGGCTGCAGCAGGTGCTCGCGCGGATCGAAACCGTGCAGGTTGCCGAGCAGAAAACGCAGCGTATTGCGCATGCGCCGGTAGGAGTCGGCCATGCGCCGCAGGATCTCGTCCGAGACCGCGATCTCGTTGGCATAGTCGGTCGCCGACACCCACAGGCGCAGCACGTCAGCGCCGAGCGTACTCATCACCTTTTGCGGGGCGATGACGTTGCCGAGCGACTTGGACATCTTGCGTCCCTTGTCATCGACCGTGAAGCCGTGCGTGAGCACGCCGCGATAGGGCGCGCGCTGGTACAGCGCTTCGGACATGAGGAGCGAGCTGTGGAACCAGCCGCGATGCTGATCCGAGCCCTCGAGATACAGATCGACGGGCGCTGCCACCTCCGGCCGCTCGCTCCCCACGCACTCGAACGACAGGCCCGAGTCGGCCCACACGTCCATGACGTCGCTGACCTTGTCGTAATCTGCGGCGTCCGCGCCCAAGAGCTCCTGCGGCTCGAGCGCAAACCAGGCATCGATGCCGCCCTGCTCGACGCGCGCGGCGACCGCCTCGATCAGCTCTTGGGTGCGCGGGTGCAGCTCGCCCGAGCGCTTGTGCACGAACAGCGGGATGGGCACGCCCCAGGTGCGCTGCCGCGAGATACACCAGTCGGGACGGCTCTCGATCATGCCGGTGATGCGCGGCTCGCCCCAGGCGGGGGTCCAGCGCACCTGTTTGATGTCGCGCAGCGTGTGGGCGCGCAGCCCCGCCTGCTCCATGCTGATGAACCACTGCGGCGTGGCGCGGAAGATCACCGGAGTCTTGTGCCGCCAGCAGACCGGGTAGCTGTGCTCGTAGGCCTCCTCGTGCAGCAGCTCGCCGCGGGCTGCGAGTGCCTGAATGATCACCGGATTGGCCTCGTCCACTTTCAGGCCTGCGACCAGCGGTGTGTCGGGCAGGAAGCGTCCGTCGTTGCCCACCGGATTGGTCACCGGCAATCCGTACCGCTGTCCCACGGCGAAGTCCTCGAGCCCGTGGCCGGGCGCGGTGTGCACCGCGCCGGTGCCGGCATCGAGGGTCACGTGCTCGCCGAGAATCACCGGTACCTGCCGATCCAGCAGCGGGTGCTGCAGTTTCAGCCCCTCAAGCGCCCGGCCCTCAAACTGCGCCAGGACCGTCGCAGCGCTCATGCCGTAACGCTTGAGACAAGCCTGCAGCAGCTCTGCCGCCACGATCAGGCGGCGCGGCACGCCGGCGCGCTCGGCCTGCACCAGCACGTAACGCAGCTCGGCACCGAGGGCCACCGCCTGATTGGCCGGCAGTGTCCAGGGCGTCGTGGTCCAGATGATGAGATCCACCGGATCGGTGCCGAGCGCCGCGGGGGGCAGGGCCGTCCGACGCGCGAGCTCGGTGAGATCCGTGACCCGGAAACCGACGTCGATCGCCGGCGATACCCGCTCCTCGTACTCGACCTCCGCCTCGGCCAGCGCCGAGCGGCACTCGAGACACCAGTAGACTGGCTTCACGCCCTTATAGACGTGGCCGTTGGCGATGATGCGGCCCAAGGCGCGCAGCTGTTGCGCCTCGTAGCGCGGCGCCATGGTGAGGTAAGGCCGCTCCCAGTCGCCGAGGATCCCCAAGCGCTTGAAGTCGCTGCGCTGCAATTCGATCTGTTCCTGCGCATAGGCGCGGCAGGCGGCGCGGAAGGCGCGCGCGTCGAGCTTGTGCCCCGGACGCCCGTGCTTCTTCTCGACCTGCAGCTCGATCGGCAGGCCGTGGCAGTCCCAGCCGGGAATGTAGGGCGCATCGCAGCCATCGAGCGTGCGCGACTTCACCACGATGTCCTTGAGGATCTTGTTGACCGCGTGTCCGATGTGGATCGCGCCGTTGGCATACGGCGGGCCGTCGTGCAGCACGAAGCGCGGCCGGCCGCGTGCGAGCTCGCGCAGGCGGCTGTAGGTACCGCGCTCTTCCCAGCGCCGCAGCATCGCCGGCTCGCGCTGGGCCAGATCCGCCTTCATGGGGAAGTCGGTCTGCGGCAGGTTGATGGTGTGCTTGTAGTCGGCCATGTCAGCTCATTCAGACTTTCAGAATCCGGCGCGCCTGCGCGGCGTCCTCGTGCATCTGCGCAGTGAGGGCCGCCAGCGTTGCAAACTTCACCTCATCGCGCAGTTTCGCCACGAACTCCACCGCCAGCTCGCGTCCGTAGAGATCGCCAGCGAAGTCGAACACGTGCGCCTCGAGCAGCGAGTGCGTACCGGCGAGCGTCGGGCGCGTGCCGAGGCTCGCGACCCCGGGGAGCGCCGCGGCACCGATGCCGTGTACGCGCACCGCAAAAATTCCGGCCACCGGCGCGCGGCGCCGCTGCGGCAGCAGGTTCGCGGTAGGAAAGCCGAGATCGCGTCCCAGGCGCTGGCCCGCGCGCACCCGGCCGCACATGCACCAGGGTCGCCCCAACCAGCGCGCCGCGCGCGCGAAGTCGCTGGCGGCGAGTGCGGCGCGCACGCCGCTGCTGCTGATGCGCTCGCCCTCGAGCTGCACCGGCGCCAGCACCTCCACCTCGAATCCGAGACGCTTGCCGGCTGCGGCCAGGACGGGTGCGGTGGCTTCGCCGTTCTTGCCGAAGCGGAAGTCGTGCCCGACCACTACCACCCGCGCCGCCAGGTTCCGCACCAGCATTTGCGCAAAGGCCTCAGCCGGAAGGTTACGCAAAGCCTCATCGAAGCGCAGCAGCCACAGGGAGTCCAGACCCAGGGGCTGCAGCAGCCGCCAGCGCTCGCGCAAGCTCGTCAGGCGTGCGGGCGGCTGCTGGGGGGCGAAGAACTCCCGCGGCGTGGGCTCGAACGTCAGGACCGCGGACGGGATGCCGCGCTGGCGGGCGTGATCCGCCAGGCGCTCAAGGAGCGCCCGATGACCCAAGTGAATGCCATCGTAGGCACCGATGGTCACCGCACGGCCGGCGCCGCTGGGCGACAAACCACCCCATCCGCGAATGAGCTCCATGATGCCTAAGTTATTGATCCAAATTGATTAAGTTCAATAGCCTCGCCTCGGCGGGCGCCCCACCGCGGCTTTATGTGAAGGCCTCGATCCCGCGTTGACAAGCGGCCGACCCATGAGCAGACTACCGGCCCCCGCGACCCGGGACCCATTTAGAACGGAGATTTCTCGTTGGCCAACACCAAGTCCGCCGAAAAGGCTGCCCGTCAGGCCGAGAAGCACCGCGCGCGCAACGTCGCGCTGCGCTCGCGCATGCGCACCGCGGTGCGCAATGTGACCGCAGCGATCACCGGCGGTAACAAGGAAACGGCACGCACCAGCTACCAGAAGGCGGTTCCGGTCATCGATTCGCTGGTGGGCAAGCAGATCATTCACCGTAACAAGGCCGCCCGGCACAAGAGCCGGCTCGCGGCGCGTATCCGCGCGATGCAGTGAGGATTGCCATGGATGCCAATGACAAGCTCCGTATCCCGGTTCCGGTCATTCCGACGCCGCTCAAGTTGCGTCCGGCCGCCCGCCGTCAGCATCTGCTGGATCTGATGCGCGCGCGCGTGCCGAGCGATCGTGCTCCTCCAAAAGCACCATAACCGCTTCGCACAGTTTCTTCGTCCCCTCGCCGGTCGCCCCTGAAATCAGGAAGTGCGGCCCGCGATAACGCAGCGCGCGCACGATCGAGCGCGCCCGCTTCTCCGCATCCGCCTCGGGCAGCAGATCCCGCTTGTTCAGCACCAGCCAGCGCGGCTTGGCCGCCAGCTCTTTGCTGAACTTCTTCAGCTCCGCGACGATGGCGCGGGCATCACGCACCGGATCCGCCTCGGGGTCCACGGGGGCAATGTCCACCAGGTGCAGCAGCAGTCGCGTGCGCTGCAGGTGCTTGAGAAAACGCAGCCCGAGCCCGGCGCCTTCGGCCGCCCCTTCGATGAGTCCCGGGATGTCGGCCATGACGAAGCTGCGATGTTCGCTCACCGCCACGACGCCCAGGTTCGGGTACAGCGTCGTAAAGGGGTAGTCGGCGACCTTGGGCCGGGCGGCTGAGACCGCGCGGATCAGGGTCGATTTGCCCGCATTGGGTAGCCCCAGCAGGCCGACGTCGGCGATCACCTTGAGCTCCAGTCCCAGCGTGCGCTTTTCCCCCGGCAGCCCGGGTCCGAACTGGCGCGGCGAGCGGTTGGTGCTCGACTTGAAGCGCTGGTTGCCCCAGCCCCCCTTGCCGCCGCGCGCCACCAACAGCGTCTCGCCGTCGCGCGTGAGATCGCCCAGCTGTTCGTCGGTTTCCTGATCGCGCACCACCGTGCCGATCGGCACCGGGACATACAGGTCCGTGCCGCCCCGGCCGGTGCAGTCATTGGCGCCACCGGCATCGCCGTGCGCCGCCTTGAAAGTACGCTCGATGCGGAAATCGGCGAGGGTGTTGATGCCGGTCGCGGCGCGCAGGTACACGCTGCCGCCGTGGCCGCCATCGCCGCCGTCCGGACCACCGAACGGCACGAACTTCTCGCGGCGGAAGCTGGTGCTGCCACGCCCGCCGTTGCCCGCCTGCACGCGCATGCGCGCCTCGTCGACGAATCTCATGACGTGACTCTACTGCAACTGGGCTGCGCTGCCTCCAAACGAAAACCCCGGCAACTTAGGGCCGGGGCTGATCGAATCCGCTGTGCAGCTCGCTGCGGCCGTCAGGCCTCATCCGGCAGTACGTTCACGTACAGACGCTGCTCCGCGCCCTTTTTCTGGAACTTCACTTTGCCGGTGATCTTGGCGAACAGAGTGTGGTCGGTGCCGATACCGACGTTGGTGCCGGCGCGCACCTGGGTGCCACGCTGGCGCACGATGATGTTGCCGGCCAGCACGTGCTCACCACCGAAGCGCTTGACCCCGAGCCGTTTGGAGTGGGAATCGCGCCCGTTCTTGGTACTGCCGCCTGCCTTTTTATGTGCCATGACTCGATTCCATCAGCCCGCGCTGATCTCGGTGACCTTCACTTCGGTGAACATCTGCCGGTGGTTCTTCTGCCGCAGATAGTGCGCCCGACGCTTGAACTTCACGATCGACACCTTGGCGCCGCGACCGTGGCGCACCACCGTCGCCAGCACCTTGCCACCCTTCAGCATCGGCTTGCCGACCTTGACGTCCGCGCCCTCGCCGACCAAGAGGACTTCGCCGAACTCGACGGTCGCACCCGGCTCGGCATCGAGCTTCTCGACGCGCAGCACGCCGTCCTTGGTGACTCGATACTGTTTGCCGCCCGTGGCGATGACCGCGTACATAGGATTTAGGGGAGAATGAGGCCCGACGTGGAAGGCCGCGCATTCTACTGGCGGATCTCGCCGGGGTCAAACGCGCTTTCTTGAGGCGTGCCAGAGACTTAGGCTGCAATTTCTAAAGCTGACGGGGTCGGCTACGATGCGTGGCCGCACCTATGACCAATTTGCTCCAAAAAACCCGCCCGCAAGAGCCCATGACTCTGGAGGAGATTCGCGCCCTGGTGCAAGCCGACCTGCGTGGCGTGGACGATGTCATCCGCGCACGCCTGAAAAGTGCCGTGCCGCTCGTGGATCAGGTCGCCGAGCACATTATCGCCGGCGGCGGCAAGCGGCTGCGGCCGCTGCTGGTGGTGCTGACCGCACGCGCCTGCGGACATGCGGGCACGGCGCACGTGGAAGCCGCGGCCTTCATCGAATTCATCCACACCGCAACCCTGCTGCACGACGATGTGGTCGACGGCTCCTCGCTCCGCCGTGGCCGCCACACCGCCAACCAGATTTTCGGTAATCAGGCGAGCGTGCTGGTCGGCGACTTCGTCTATTCACGCGCCTTCCAGATGATGGCCGGCCTCGCCAGTCAGCCGGTCATGGAGATCATGGCGCTTGCCACCAACGTGATCGCCGAGGGCGAAGTATTGCAGCTGATGAACGCCCACGATCCCGACACGACCGAGCAGCGCTATCTCGAGGTGATCTACCGCAAGACGGCCAAGCTGTTCGAGGCGGGCGCCGAAGTCGCCGCAGTGCTCGCCGGGGCCGAACCACCGGTGCGCCAGGCGCTCGCCGCCTACGGCCGCCACCTCGGCACCGCGTATCAGCTGGTCGACGACGTGCTCGACTACCGCTCCAACCCGAAGGAACGCGGCAAGAACCTCGGCGACGATCTCGCCGAAGGCAAGCCCACGCTGCCACTGATCCATGCGCTCAAAGACGGCAGCGAGCCGCAACGCGCGGCGATTCGTGCTGCGATCCGCCAGGGCGGCGTCACGCACCTGGAGACGGTGGTCGCTGCCATCGAAGCGACCGGAAGCCTCGAGTACGCCGCGCGCCGCGCGCGCGAAGAGGCGGATCAGGCGCTCGCCTGTCTCGGCGCGCTGCGCGACTCCTCTTATAAGAGAGGCCTGATGGCACTCGCCCGCTTTGCCGTCGGGCATACCACCTAATTCAAAACGCGGCGCGCCTCAGTTGCGACGCCGCCGGCTGACACGGGAGAACCTATGACTGTCTCGATGACTGCGAAGAGTGCCTCTGCCCTGCTGCTGACGATCGCGGCAACGATGGCTGCCGGCCCCGCTGCCCGCGCGGCGGATGTGGCGGCAGAACCCGAAACGATCGTGTTGAAGGCAGCGCACCTGTTCGACGGCACCGGTGTGACGCTCAAGAACGGTGCGACGATCGTCGTGCACGGTGATCGGATCGTGTCGATCGGCGGCACCCCGCCGGCCGGCGCCAGGACCATCGACCTCGGCGATGCGACCCTCCTGCCCGGCTTCATCGACTCGCATACGCACCTGACCATGCAGCTGGAGAAGGACTACTACAAGGGTCGCTACAACGACATCATGCGCTTCCCGGCCGAGAAGGCTCTGTACGGTGCGCTGTATGCGAGGCGCACCGTGGAAGCCGGCTTCACCACCGTGCGCAACGTCGGGGCTGATGATTTCATCGATATCAGCCTGCGCAACGCCATCAAGGCCGGCGTGACCGAAGGCCCGCGCATGATCACGGCAGCCCACGGCATTGGCTCGCCCGGCGGTCACTTCGATGATCCCGCCTACCCGCCGCAGGAGATCCATCCCGAGGGACCGATCCAGGGCATCTGCAGCGGCCCCGAGGAATGCCGCGAGGCGGTGCGCTACCAGATGAAGTGGGGTGCGGACGTCATCAAGATAGCCGCCAGCGGTGGCGTGCTGTCCGAGACTGACCCGGTGGACGTGCCGCAGCTGACGCTGGAAGAGATGACCGCGATCATCTCCGAGGCGCACAAGTGGCGCCGCAAGGTGGCGGCCCATTGCCACGGCGATGCCGCCGCCCGCATCGCCATCCAGGCCGGCGTCGATTCCATCGAGCACGGCAGCTTCCTCACCGAGGACACGCTGAAGCTGATGAAGTCAAAGGGCATCTACCTGGTACCGACGCGCATGGCGGTGTGGTGGACCAACAAGGAAGCCGACACTTACCCGCCCAACATCGCCGCTAAAGCGCGTGCTGCCGCGGCAGCCCACGGCAACATGTTCAAGACCGCGCTGCGGGTCGGCGTGCCGATCGCTTTCGGCACCGACTCCGGCGTCTACCCGCACGGGATGAACGCCATGGAATTCGGGCTCATGACGGACCTCGGCATGAAGCCGGCGGCCGCTCTGCTCGCCGGCACCCGCGATGCCGCCAAGCTTCTCGGCGTGGACGCCGAGGTGGGCACGCTGGAGGCCGGCAAGACCGCCGATATCGTCGCCGTGACGGGAAATGTGCTGAGCGACATCCACGTCACCGAGCACCCGATCTTCGTCATGCATCTGGGCAAGGTGCTCGTACAGAAATCGGGGAGCTGAAGGACGGCCGAATTGATGGCGGCGGCCCAGTTCAGTAGACTGCGCGCCCCGCCGTCAGATGCCTCGTACGGCGGGGCCTGCCCAAGTTGCGGGGTGTAGCTCAGCCTGGTAGAGCACTACGTTCGGGACGTAGGAGTCGCAGGTTCAAATCCTGTCACCCCGACCAATCTAATCAAATACTTAGTAGAGATAGGCTCGTTTCCCGAGCGCCTTAGTTGGCCACGGAAGCCCGCCGGAAGCACGTGCGGCTTATCGCGACGGATGATCAGAGTCTCGCCGGAAATCCCTCCAAGTACCCGCGCTCGGCCAAGATGGCCGGCTCGCTGTCGCACGCGTAGCCGTAATCGAGCATGACCACGCAGAACCGTCTTCGAGGCGCCCCCACAGTCCTCGGGCTTTGACTCACACGGGGGCCGCGGGTGATGGTCGTTATCCTCGATGGCAGCAATCTCCTCCGCAGTCACGTCTTGGGTCGCCCGCTCCATCACCCGCACGCTGCCGTCGGGAGCTGCCCACAGTATGTCATTCGCGCGGGTCGTCTCTTTACGGCCGGCATTCATTGCATGAGTTGGAGCGATGACAATGTTTCGTAACCAGTCATTTGGTCGGCGGGAAGCGGCGGTTCAAAGTGCGCGCCATAGTGTCGAACTCCTGGAGCAGGTCCGGTACCTGGCCATGAGGCATCCCAAGTTCTCCCGCCGTAAGCCGCAACTTGCCCCTATGGTCAATTGAGTATGGCCATAAAAAGTCACGCGCCTCCGCGTGCTCTCCGACAAATGGATTTCCAAGGGTTTGATACACATGATCTGTCCTGTCCACCGTCAGCGGCACGTTAAACACCACTCGCAGAAAAGCGAACACTTTGTCGACAGCGCCGGAGGGGTTAAGTCGATCGATGCTCGATTTCGGCCAGCTCTGGTCGAGCAGAAGTTTGATACCCGCGCGAAGATCTTCATTGGGGTAATGGGCCAACTTCACATAGGTGTCGGTAATCCGCGCACGCTCTTTGACATCGGTCTGTGGAACCTGCCACCAGCGTGGAGTTTGTCGCAAGGTGTTCGCGATGAATTCAGCGCGTTCCGCGGCAGTGTTACTCGCATCAACCCGTTCCGACGAGCATCCTGCACATGCAAATAGGGAGATAAAAATTACGGCACACAGACTTTGAGATAGTCTTCGCATAATTCCGCTAGGTTCCTGTTTCCTCCTTCCGCATGGTTTGTCGTGCAATGAGAATCAGAACGCAGATAAGCAAAATTACTATTGAGACCGCCAGTTTTCCAAAGCGCCCGAACCAGCCAAGATCCATGTAGTAATTCAAACTAGCAACGAAAAGACAGAGAAAAAGCGCCACGGATAAAACTCGGAGCACGGTGCTACTCATGACGGACCTGCTTCATCGCCCCGGCTCGACCGGCGCGACGTCGCCGTAGCGATTCGGACCCGCGTCACCCTTACGGCAGCACAGGACAATCAGACAAATCGAGACGAATGACGTAAGTAATATCACACCGCCAAGAGCTAGTGCTGCGGGATTCCCCTTAAATCCTCTCGGGTTAACAAACGAAAGAGCGATTATCGGAGCGGACGTTAAGAGCTGTGCAATTCCCCATCCGAATGAATGTCCCGTGTCGTGTAGCCGTCGAGAGGTCACCGCCAGAGAGGGTATGAGCTGGTTCGCCCAAACGAAGAATCCGAGCGGAACCCGGAGGTCACCCGCCTCGCGCGTAACCACGAACCCTACGAGGAGATTGAAAAAGCAAAACCACCAGTATTCTGGTCGCGAGGCCCGTCCCTTGAACACCGCGTAGTTTTTGAAGCAATGCACCACCCAGCCCCACATATGCCGCTCCCTTTAATTCTTGTCGCGGCGGCGACTTTCACGATGTTCATAGCTCCTTTACCGAGGAAACTCATCAACAGGACGATTACCCGACTGCCACCGAACCGCTGTTCACTGGTCGCTTGACGTAGGAGTCCATACCCGTTGGTTAGACGACCCTTCTGCGCCAGAGTCAGCGGTCGGCAGCCGCGGGCCTGCCACGGCGCGCCAAAGGCGAATCAGAATCACGAGCCCGGCAAGTGCTAGGAGCCAAGCGAAGGCGATGAAAGCGTCGACGTGAGCAATGTGGCGGCGATGCCAAGCAACCGTTATCGCAACCAAGTTCACGACAAGCCCGGCAGCCAGAAAGGCACCACACGTCCTGCGCACCCAAACAGGCACGCCCCATTCATCGAACTTGGATCTGTAGCGTGCATTCATGTGATGTCGTCGTCTAACCTTAAAGCCGAACGGCCGCGCGAAGGCGCGTCACGCACGACGCAAGCACAAAACAACGAAGCGCGCTCGCGACGTAACTACGTCACGTCTCGCGGCCGCTCCAGCCGCTTGTCAGGCGTCAGTCCTACGTTCCGCACGACGTTCCGCATGACTACCCGGCTCCGCAACCCTCGACTGCCCGGCCACAGCTAGAGTCTGAAGGACGACATTACACCTTGGCTCCGAGCTCGCCGCCTTTGCCCAAGAAGAAATCGCGGTCTGATCTTCCACACAACTCGAGGGTGATTCTCCGCCGATTCTCGACAGGGAGCCCCAAGCCGCACCTGGAGCAGAGCTCGCTGGCGCAAGAATTCGCGCCGAGATTGATCCTCTGTTCCCCGTTCGATGTAAATGAGCTGCGACAACAGGGATCCGCCTGATGCCTTTGCGCCTTCGCAAGCGTAAACGACCGTGACCGGTACGCCATTGAAATTGCGCTTGAATATGACGGGAGCGTAGAAGTCCTTCATGACTGGATTCGGTGGCAGCTCCTTCATTTTTGAACCTCGCGCGATCTCGGCGTCTAAAACGTTCTTGCACGTATCGAGCTCGCCGTAGCCAGGAAGATCTTGGGCTTGTGCGGGGACCCCACCGCCCTTTCTCAAGGGTAGCCCTGCGCCTGGCGCTCTTCTTCCTTAGCATCGGACCAGACGCCCAGTTTTTCTTTCCGCGCCAGAGCCTCGGCTTCGTCGATGCGGCGCATGCGCACGATGTAGTCATCTTCAGTTATAAGGCGTTCGACCCGATCCTGAGGTGCTTCCGCTCGTTCCTTGTCGGCCTCGGCCTTCGCACTAGCCATCTTCGGATCTTTTAGAAGCTCATCAACACCCTTGCGGGTGTCAACCATGTCGCGCATTTCGCTAGCAGGGAATATGCCAGCCCGCACCGAATCGACGTTAAGACTGCGTCCCCCATCTTCGATCCAGATGTAGACAGATTCGGTTGTTTGTTTTGTTCTGGTGTTCGTGTCGAAGGACCTAGATATTGGAATGACGGTGGCAGATGGATGTGCGGCTAACCAGTCAGTAATGAACTGCCCGGAGTTCTTAGATCGGATGCCAAGAAGCCATCCATTTCCAACCACAAAGTACAAACGCGCATCGCCGGCTCGGCTTGCAAGGGTCTCGCGGAACGTGAGGTCGTTCGCCGCAATGCTGTCGTCCTGACCGTTACATACGTACGTGGCAGCAGCAAGCACTGCCAGAAGTACGAACCCGGATTTCCTCATCGTGTCCTTCCTAAACCGGCGTATGAGGAACTATCGCGAAGCAAGGTGGCATCGCAATGGTATTGCTATGGCCAATTGTCGCTGGATGGGAGCTCAGCGCCACCGGCCGGGCGATAAGGGCGTCGATCACATTAGCTCCCTTGGTCCTAATCGCGGAGGATCTCAGAAACTGGAGTGGGTCCCAGCGCTCGCCCAAGATAAGGACGTCGCCCGCAATCAGACCGATGGCGGAAGACACTGTCTCGGGCGGCGCGTCTATCTCATCCCCCTTTGTGGCGATGGCAATGCGCGTCCACTGAGCCCTAGCGTGCTCAGTAGTCACGGAAGACCGTCTGAGCTCGGTTCCCGTGATTAGGCGCACTGGGCCTGCGTACCCAGGCCCGGAGCGCCGCTTTCAGTTACACAACTAACGGTACGGGAGACGAGTAGACCGCGGGAGTCCTTGCTCAAAGAGGCCGCTCATTCGGCTCGTCTAGCGCTTCCCAGCGTTCTGGAGTCGGCCCCTGGAAGAGGCCCCCCGCGACATTAATCGCCCGGCTCGAGTGCTCGAGCTGCGGGCGCATCGACTAAGCCGTAAGATAGCGGCCATGGAAGCGTCGAGCTGACAGCGTGCGCCCGCGCCTGAATTCCCGGATTCCGGTCGTAGTCGAAATGCACGTTGAGTGCCCCAAGTGCAGGCATGTCTCCGACGAGAAATTCGAGTTCGATATGCCGTACAAGAAAGCGCAGCCAATCGAGAGCATTGAGCTCGGGACCTGCCCGCAATGTGGCGCTGCCGTGCAGAAACATATGAAACGGACACTGCAGGTCCAGTAGGCGACACGCATTGTGACGCAACACTCGGCGTCGCATACCGTCGGTACCGGAGTGCATCGCTAACCCACCTCGGACGCGCGGTTGCTGGACTCCAGCACCGTTACTTCCTTTTGCCGGCTACCGTATTGGGACAGATTTAGCGGGACTCTACGCGGCAATAATGAGAGGGCGGCGAGCTTCTGCACACCGAAATTCAGCCTACGATGGAGCCTCGATCAGCTCGATCACTTTCTGATACGCCTCGCAGTGCGCTTCGAGCTGCCTTCTGTATTCGTCCGTGAGATCTCTGCGCCAGCCGGTATGTTCTTCGGTCAAGCGGATCTTACGGGCATCGATCGCCTTAAGTAGTTGTTCGCATTCCCGTTTTCGCTGAGCGAAATATTGGCTTCGCGCGTGTGCCATATGCCTTTCTGATGATGCAGTGCCGCAGAGCTGGTTGCGCCCCCCATATTGTTCTGACGTAAAAAAGGCTCGGAATTCGGCTGAGCCTCGAGGTTTTTTTAGCTCGGAGGGAGGTAGTAAATCGGCAACGTTCGTTAAGACGGTTCTTTGCTGGCTTGATGCAGGTCTGCCGTTACGCGCTGCCCGACGCCTTCTCAATCGCCGGGCTTCTCCTGCCGGTAGATGGTCGCGGTCGGATAGCAAGGGCTGTCAGTGCACTCGAGCATCCAGCGGCAGCAGGGGAAGACATAGGGGCAACGCATGACTACTGGTAAGAAAGAGTGGCGCAGCTCGCTTTGGAGTATTACCAAACCTCAAGCGAAGCTCGGAACTGCAGGTCTACGATTGGTCGCGCGATCATTGTTTGACGGACAATCCTGAGCATTAATTTGCCGACTGAAATTGACTGGGCGCATGCTACTCAGGAGTGTCTTCTCACCGATAAAAGCAAACCAATGGGTCCGAGCTTTCCACCGGTTCTAGCGGTTCTTATAGGTGTCCTGGCCGCCGGGCTTTTCACGAGTGCATTTGCTCACTGGATGGCTCTGCTGCACACCACTCTAGCCAAGCACGGTGGCAGCTACCTAGGCCCTCCGGGGCGGCGACTGCTCCTGGCCGCTCCGTTTGTATTCCTTCTCCATCCGGTTCCGTATCTGATTGTCGCACTCCTTGCGGTTTCCACTCTTGCCACATCTGGTGTGGTGACAAGAAGCTGGTGGTGGTTTCTTGGGCCGTTTTACGCCTACTTCGCATTCATGGCT
>DATHMN010000042.1:0-68479 GCA_035487135.1 Steroidobacteraceae bacterium
GGTTGCCGTTCTCGCGGAAGGTGCGGCCGAATTCCGACAGAACAACGACCACCGTGTTCTTCCATTCGGGCCCGAGTGCCTGTGCAAACGAGCCGAGGCCGCGCCCGAGCCCGGCGAGATTGCTGGCGAGCGCGCCCTGTGCGCCGCCCTCGTTGACGTGCGTGTCCCAGCCGCCGACGTCGACGAAGCCGATGCGATAGCTGTCGCGCATGAGGCGCGCCATGCGCTCGGCCTCGAGCTCGAAGCCCTTGATACTGAGCGCGTTGCGGCTGGAGGCGCGCATTTCCTCGTCGAGTTCCTGCATCGCCGCGGCCACCTGGCGCCGCAGCTCGAGGCCACTGGCGACCGCCGGCTCGAGCGGGTGACCGGCGTACATGCCGGTGAGGATCTGCATCTGGCGCTCATCGAAGGGCGGCTTGCCGACACTCTTCAGCGAGATGTTGGGAATCTGCTCGCGTCCCTGAAAGACGAGCGGCAGCGCGTCGGTGAAGGAGATGGCGCTCAGCGCCGGGGCACCGCCGGGCATGAGCGTGGCGTGCAGGCGTCCCATGAAGCCGGAGCGGAAGTCTGTCGCCGCGCCGAGCGGCTGACCCAGCTCGATGCTGTCCTGGGTCTCGAAGTGGCTGCGCGTCAGGTCGGCGCTGCCGGCGAAGGGCACGAACGCGGCCTGGCGCTGCTGATACAGCACGCCGAGCGAATCACGCAGCGCGGGCGCCAGCGCCCAGTACGGATCGAGCGCCAGCGCGCCGGCAGGCACCGCCGCGTCGGGCCGGGCGATGGCGATGGTGGGTCGTGCCTCGTAATAGAAGGAGCTCGCATAGGGGACCAGCGCATTGGTGGCATCGTAGCCGCCGCGCAGGAACACCAGCAGAAAGCGCGCGCTGGCGGGCGGTGCGGCGTACAAGCGCAGACTGAAGCTGCCGGCGAAGAGTGCGGCACTGCCGAGACGCAACAGCTCGCGGCGGTTGACAGTGCTACTCATAGTTCATCTCCGGTGAAGCCAGCAGGAAGGTATTCCATTCCTGCGGTGAGTTGGCGCGCTGCAGGGCCGCGCGCGTGTTGGCAGCCAGGAACGGTTCGATGGCTTCGAAGTACAGGCGGTTGGACAGCTGCGGGAAGCCGCTGCCGGGGTTGGTGCCGCCGTCCTCCGGGTCGAACAGGTGCACGTTGCCGGTGCCGATGGCGCGCGCGATCTCGAAGCGCCGGCTCATCTGGCCGGGGCTCTGCCAGCTCGCGCCGGTGAGCGGATAGCCATCGGGGGTGAGACGGTTGAACGGTGCCTCGCCGAGCGCGTTCAGCCAGTCGAGCAGCGGATGGGTGTTGCTGAGGATGCGGCCGTCGTAGGCGACGCGCACGGCGGAGACCACGTAGCGCATCGGATCCTTAAACTTAGTGCCGTGCGCTGCCGTGAACTCCGGCGACAGGAACAGCGTGCGCAAAGTCACCGCGATGTCGCCGTCGCTGCGCTGGAAGCTGTCCGCCATGGCATCCACCAGGTGCGCAGACGGGGTGTCGCCGACGAAATAGGTCGCCAGCTCGCGCGCGATGAAGTGCGCGCAGGCGGGCTGGCGCACCAGCAGCGTCACCGCCTGCTCGATCTCGGCGAATCCCTGGCCGCTGATGCGCTGGCCGAGCAGCACCTTGGTGCCGAAATCGTGGCGCGCCGGGTTGAACTCGAAGGCGCCGCGGCGCACGTACAGCTTCTGCCATTCGGGCTTGAGGTGCGGGGCGGGGCCGATGCTGATGCCGGCGCCGCTCAGTATGCGTGCCAGGTTCTGCACGTCCTGCTGGCTGTAGCCGCCGTTGACGCCGAGTGTGTGCAGCTCCATCAGTTCGCGCGCGTAGTTCTCGTTGAGATGGTTGAGGGCGTTCTGGCTGTTGTCGAGGTACTGCAGCATCGCCGGGTGCTCGAGCGTGGCCAGCACCAGCTCGCGGAAGTGACCGAGCGCGTGCGCACGGATGGCGCGCTCCTGGTAATCGCCGATCAGCCAGCGCAGATCGCCCTTGTACTGATAGACGCTGAAGTGATTGAGCCAGAACCACAGCATCTGCTCGCGCAGCTGGTCTTCCGAGTACACCGCGCGCAGCAGCTGCAGTCGCACGCTCTGGTAGGCGGCACGACCGCCTTCGTCGTTGAGCTCCTTGCGTGCCTGTTCCTTGTCGGGCCCGGCGGGCAGCGCCTCGAGCGCGTGCCGCCGCTGCTGCACCGCCTGCAGTGCCTGCAGCGGATCGGCTTGCGCGGCGACCAGCGCCTGGATCTGGCTTGCGACCGCGGACGGTGCGGTTTCGGCGGCGGGATGCAGCTGCGCCTCCAGGTAGCGTTCGCGCCCGAGACTGCGATAGGCGGCGACGGTGGGCGTATCCAGACCGAAGCTGACACGCTCGAGCCATACGGCATCGGCGCGCGCCAGCGGCGCCAGCGCCGCGGCCGGCGCCGACCCGGCCGGCCGCGATGGCGGTGCCGCGCAGGCGACCGCGAGCAGCGGCAGCAGCAGCGCGCCGGCTAGCCGGATCGAGCGCAGGGGGGCGTGGCGCCGTGGGGACACGCTTCAAGCTCCGTGGTGACAGCGTCGCTTCATTGTAACGACGGCGCCAGCGCCGCGTTGACCGCGCGCGCAGCGGCGCAGCATCAGCGGCGGTTCAGGTGGCGTCGCGCACTCTGGCGCATCGACCGGCGCGCATTGTCAAAGCCGGGCCGCTGCCGCGCATCCACTTCGCATTTTTGCTAAGATGCGCCCATGGCTCAATCCAAGGCCTCACGCGCCCGGCGCGCCAATGACAGCGCCCGCCTGGCGGCACACTGCGCCTACCAGCTGCTGCGCCTGCGCGCCCATACCGGCGAGACGCAGAAACAGCTGGCGGTGCGCCTGCGCATGACCGAATCGATGATCTCGCGTCTCGAGCGCGGCGACCACCTGCCGAGCCTCAAGACCCTGTGCCGCATCGCCGATGCCTTTGCGCTGCGGCTGTCGATCGGGTTCGATCCGCGCGAGCGCCTGCCGGCAGCGCGCAGCGGCCAGGGCGGCTAGGCGAGCGCCATGGCAGGCGAGCATGGCCACGGGGCGCACGACGGACACGGCCATGCTGGGCACGAGCATAGCCATTCCCACACGCACGACCATGGGCACGTCGGCCCGAACACCGACGAGCGGCGCCTGTTCTGGGCGTTCGTCATCATCTTTGTCTTCATGCTGATCGAGATTGCCGGCGGCCTGCTGTCGGGCTCGCTGGCGCTGCTCGCCGATGGCGGCCACATGATCTCGGACGCTGCGGCGCTCGCCATGAGCTGGGGGGCGCTGCGCATCGGCCGGCGGCCCGCCGACGGCATGCGCTCCTACGGCTACCGGCGCCTCGAGGTGCTGGTGGCATTCGTCAACGGCTGCGCGCTGTTCCTCATCGCGGCCTGGGTGATCGTGGAGGCCGCGCGCCGCGTGGCGAGCCCGGTCGCGGTGCTCGGCGGTCCGATGCTGGCCGTGGCGGTCGCCGGGCTGCTGGCGAACGCGGTCGCTTTCTGGGTGTTAAGCGGCGGTGACCGCGACAATCTGAGCACACGCAGCGCCTGGCTGCATGTGCTCGGCGATCTGCTCGGCTTCGCGATCGCGATTGTCGCCGCGGCGGTGATCCTTGCGACCGGCTGGTCACCGATCGATCCGCTGCTGTCGGTAGCCGTGGCGCTGCTGATCCTCAGGAGTGCCGCGCAGATCGTGCGCTCCTCGGCGCACATCCTGCTCGAGGGCACGCCGAGCGGCTTCAACTCGGAGGCGCTGCGGCGCGACCTGATGGCGAGCGTGCCGGCGGTGCTCGAGGTCCATCACATCCACGCCTGGCTGCTCACGCAGAATCAGCCGCTGGTGACCCTGCACGTGCGCTGCGCGGCGGACGCCGACCGCGAGACCCTGGTGGTCGCGGTCAGCCAGCGGCTGCGGCGCGAATTCGGCATTGCTCACTCGACCATTCAGGTGGATCATGCGGCCTGCGCCGACGAGCACTGTGCGCAAGCGCCCGGCCAGCTGCCCTCTCACCCATAGGGTGGGGGGTATCCTATCTGTTGGCCTTTACAGCAGACCGCAGGCGCGCGTATCCTGCGCGCCCCCAAATGGCAGCGATGTCAAATGCAATCAGTAGTGAGCTGTGCCGGCGCTGCGGCGCATCGCCGGCCACGCACTGCGGGTACCGCCCGCCTCGGGCACAGTCCGCGCACTCGGGCCGCGCGCTGAAGCGCTAGGCCGTCGCGGCCTCTCCCGGGCAGCGCTATCCGCAGGCGCCTGCCGAGGAGAGTGTCATGCGGAAACTGCAGGTGTTAGTCGGCCCCCGGAGCGCGCTCGTGGCGCCGGGTGGTGTGGTGAGCGGGGCGGCGGCGCGCCGCCGCGCCCCGGGCGGGGGCGCGGTGCTGCGTTGGGCGCGCGGGCTCCTGTATGTGCTGTGGGCGCTGAGCGCACTCGGGCTGTGCGGCGTGATCGCCGTGGGCTTCCTCTAGAGTCCTACGAACTTACAGCTGCAGGTGCACGCGCACGGCGAGGATCGATACCGGGCCGCGGTCGCGGTTGTAGGCCGGGTTCTTCACCCACTGATAGTCGAGGGTGAGGTGCAGCGCCGCGAGCAGCCCCAGGCTGTAGTAGGTCTCGGCGACCTGCTCGCAGCCGGGGTGCGGCAGCTGGCCGTCACCGATGAGGATGCCGAGCCCGCCCGCGTTGAGGTACGCCTCACGCTCGGCGGAAATGCCGTTGATGATGGCCGCGACGCCGAGCGTATCGCTGGCACGCCCCCAGGCCGCGCCTTTGACCGAGACGCCGCCGGCGATGCTGCGGTCGATGTCGGTGAATTCATAGATCTCGGTATTGCCCGGCGCTTTGCCCAGGCGCGCGAACAGGCCGACGCTGTCCGACAGCTCCTGCTCGAAACTGACGTGTGCGCCGATGCGCGTGCGATAGCTGCGTACCAGGGCGAGGTCGGGCGGCATGCCGGTCTGCTGCGCCAGCGCCAACGCCGCCGACAACAGGCCCATGCGGCCGCGGCTGTCGAAAGCGGTCAGCATCAGCTTGCCCGGCCGTCCCCACAGCTGGTGCCGGTGCTCGAGTTCAAGATCGATCTGGAACTCATCAAAGCCTGACTCCAGGTGCGGGCTGTTGGGGATGTCCGACAGATCGAACAGGCCCGCGCGCAGCGCCCACGCCTGCTGATACCACTCGGCGGCGGCACCGACGGTGTAGCCCCAGGAATCCGCCGCATAGTCGAAGGTACCCGCATCGATGGCCGCCCAGTTGAGGAAGTCGCTGCGCGGATCGTGCGCGTACTGGTTGGTATCGAAGACGTCGGGGACGGCGAACTTGCCGAGCGTCAACACCCAGCGGTCCGCCGCGCGCATGCCGGCGAACTGATTGGCGCCGCCGCCGACCTCTTGCTGTGCGCCGGCGAGATTCAGCGTCTGGCGGATGAACAGGCGCTGCAGACGCAGGTAGGGCTGGTGCTTGCCGATCTTGTAAGCCTCGGCGCTCGGGAAGGCGGCGACTCCGAGCGTGTCGTCGAGCCCGAAGCCCTGGTCCAACTCCGGGTTGAGCCACGCCTCGGCGCCGTGCCACAGACGCGTCCCCAGGTAGAGCGTCGCATCGACGGTCTCGCGCCCCTCCGCCGGCGTCAGGCTGTTGGGGCCGCGGTAAGGTGCGTGGAAAGCGTCGGTTTCCTGCTCCACGTAGGTGGCCTGGGCGTACAGCGCCAGGCGTTGCGCACCCTCGACGTCGGCGCCCTCAGCGTGAGCGGCTGTGGCGGCGCACAGCGCGAGCGCCAGTGCCGCCGCGGCCACGGCATCAGGCGGCATCAGGCCGGAATCGCGCCGCAGAATTCATGATACCCCCCACCCTATATGTGGCCGTCCGGCGGCAGCCGGCGGACGCGCCGCATTGTAAGCGCTGCGCAGATCGCTGCCGATGGTGCGCAGCGCAGCGCCACAGCGCCGCCGCGCCGAAAGCTGCCGCGGGACTTCCGGTACGCCTTGCCGTACGTGTACATTGCCCGCCTGCGCGCCCGGCTCGAGCGGAGCCCTGCGCCACGTCGTGCCGGCGGTGAGTCGCGACGCTGTAGGGCCTGCCTGAGTCGAGTCGGGGAAATGATCAAGAGAATCGCACTGCTGAGCGGGGTGCTGCTGGTGCTGTCGGCCGCAGAGGCGCAGGCGCGCGGCGTCACACCCTATCTGCCGCTCAACCTGGATCCCGAGATCGAACGCGAAGTCGAGCGGGTGCTCATCCTCGGCGACAAACCGGTGATGACCCGGCCGATTCCGGCAGCGGTGGTGCTGGATGCGCTGCCGCAGGCCTGCAAGGTGGATGCGCCGCTGTGTGAGCGGGTGCGCAAGTTTCTGCGCAACTACATGAAGGGCATGGGCATCGGTTTCGCATCCCTGGAGGGCTCGGTCGCCTCCGGCGGCTCCGACCCCATCATGCCCAATCAGCACGGTGAGACCACCGACAGCCGTTACGACCTCGCCGCCATGGGCTACTGGCAGCCGAGCGACTACTGGATGGTGAGCGCCGGCATCGATGCCTACCAGGGGCGCACGACCGCGACCGGCTCGATGCTCAGTGCGGGCTTCGACTTTGCGCAACTCGACATCGGCTACCGCGACCACTGGTGGTCGCCGATGACTGACAGCGCCATGCTGATCAGCACCGAGGCGGCCACCATGCCCTCGATCACGCTGTCGAACTACGACCCGCTGACGCGCTTCGGCTTTCAGTACGAAGTGTTCCTCGCGCGCATGTCGGAGACCGACCAGATCGAGATCAGGAACCCGGACGGCTCCACCTCGTTCACACGCGGTTACCCGAAATTCGCCGGCCTGCACCTCGGCATCGAACCGATGAACGGCTGGGCACTGGCGGCCAACCGCGTCCTGATCTTCGGTGGCGGCGCCGCCGGCGGCCAGTCGTTTCACGACGTGCTGGAAGCCTTCTTCGATCCGAGCAAGGCACAGAGCACCGGGCTCGGCGCCGGTGTGCCGAATGTCGGCAAGCAGGAGGCCTCGCTCACCAGCCGCTTCATCTTCCCCGGCCCGGTGCCGTTTGCGATCTACTTCGAGTACGCCGCCAACGACACCTCGCGCGGTGACAACTATCTGTTCGGCAAGCCGGCCCTTTCGGCGGGCGTTCATCTGCCGCGCGTCGGACCGTTCGACATCACCTACGAGATCACCGACTTCGAGAAGACCTGGTACGTGAAGCCGAACACCGGCGTCGAGGTCGGTTATCTCGAGGGCATCACCAACTACGGTGCCATGATCGGCAACTGGTTCGGCGATCAGCGCGTCTTCAACGACGACCCGCGCGGGCAGAGCAACATGCTGCGCATCGCCTGGGAACCCTCCTTCGGCGGGCGCTTCGAGACCCAGATCCGCACGCTGGTAAACAATCTGTACGCCGGGCAGGTGTATGGCTATTACCACGAGATCATGGGTTCGCTCAGTTACGCACACCCCTGGGGCGAGTATGCGGTGGGGGCGGAGATCGACGCCGGGCGGGACGTGTTCGGCGCGCATTACACGCGACTTGCCGGCTTTCTGCGTTTCGGTAACGCGCTGCCCGGGGCGCACGCGGACTCCGGCGATGATGCCTACGCCGGCGCGCGCGAGGGCGGCAGCGAGCTGTTCATCGATGTGGGGGCGAACCTCAACAAAGTGCTGGTGGATATTCTCAACACCGAGCCGCGCTACAACACCGGCCTCAGCGTCGGCCCGGACCTCGGTTTCGGCGCGCGTCGCGCGATTTCCGAGAACCAGGATTTCGGCGTGCGCCTCGAGGCCCTGGGAGTGCGTGATCACGCGCTGCTCGCGGCGCGGCTGATCGACTACCGCTACCGTTTCGGCCGCCACTTCGCGCTCACCGGATTTGCCGGCGCGGCCCGCTATTCGGAGGCGACGCCGGCCTACGGCTGGTGGCTCGGTGCCGGCGCCCAGTGGCGCGACCTGCTGCCGCACTGGGACCTGAATTTCGACTACTTCTCCGGCGTCGAACTGGCGCGCGAGCGCTCCCTGCCGAGCGATCCCCAGGACGGCTACCGTAGCGAGGCCTTCTACAGCCCGAGCGGTGTGCGGCTGTACATGTCGTTCAAGTTCTGAACATGCGTGCGCGTCTGCCATGATCCTCGTCACCGGTGGTGCCGGCTTCATCGGCTCGAACGTCGTGGCCGCGCTCGCCGCGGCGAACCAGCCGGTGGCGGTGTGTGACCGGCTGCGCCAGGGCGACAAGTGGCGCAACCTCGCACGCGCGCCGCTGCGCGAGCTCATCCATCCCGACTCGCTCGCCGCGTGGCTTGAAGCCTCGGGCCAGGAGCTCGAGGCGATCGTGCATCTGGGCGCGATCAGCTCCACCACCGAGCGCGACGCGGAACTCATTGCCGAGGTCAATTTTCGCCTGCCACAGTCGCTGTGGCGCTGGTGCACGGCGCATGGCAAGCGCTTCATTTACGCCTCTACCGCCGCCACCTACGGCGCCGGCGAGCACGGCTTCGATGATGCCGCGACCCCGGCGGCGCTCGCGCAGCTGCGACCGCTCAATGCCTACGGCTGGAGCAAGCATCTGTTCGACCGCTGGGTGGCGCATACCCTGGCGCAGGGCGGGGCGCATCCGCCGCAGTGGGTCGGGCTCAAGTTTTTCAATGTCTATGGCCCGAACGAGTACCACAAGGGCGGCATGCGCAGCGTGGTTGCGCAGAAGTATCCGCTGGCATCAAGCGCTGTCCCGGTGACGCTGTTCCGCTCGCACCGCCCCGACGTGCCTGACGGCGGTCAGCGGCGCGACTTCATCTATGTGCGCGACTGCGCCGAGGTGATCCTGTGGCTGCTCGAGCAGCCACAGGTGAGCGGCCTGTACAATCTCGGCAGCGGGCGCGCGCGCAGTTTCGCCGAGCTGGTGCAGGCACTCGCGGCGGCGCTCGACCGGCCGGTGCACATCGAGTACATCGAGACCCCGGCGGCGCTGCGCGCCCAGTATCAGTACTTCACCGAGGCGCGCATGGAGCGCCTGCGCGCGGCCGGGTACCGCCGGCCGTTCACCTCCCTGGAGGAGGGGGTGCGCGACTACGTGCAGCGCTACCTGTCGCAGCCTGATCCCTATCTGTGAGCGCGCCGGCATCCCGCCCCAGCGTCCGGCACGTCATTCTGGATCGCGACGGCGTGCTCAACCGCGAGGCCGCGCACGGCGGCTACGTGCGCACGCCGGCCGAATTTCACTGGCTGCCGCGTGCGCTCGAGGGGCTGGCGTTGCTGCACGCGGCAGGCGTGCAGCTGAGTGTGGCCACCAATCAGTCCGGGGTGGGCCGCGGCATCATGACGCTGCAGCAGCTCGCCCGGGTGCACGCGCACATGCAGGCCGAGGCGGCTGCAAACGGCGCGCCGCTCGATGCGGTGCTCTTCTGTCCGCATGCGCCGGCGGAGGGCTGCACCTGCCGCAAGCCCGCTCCCGGGCTGATTGAACTTGCGGTGACGCGCTCGGGGATCCCGGGCCCCGAGACGCTCGTCATCGGCGACGATGAGCGCGATCTGGAGGCGGCACGCCGGGCGCAGGTGGAGGCGGTGCTGGTGCGGACCGGCAAGGGCCGCCGGACCGAGGCGCAGTTTGCCCCCGGGAGCGTGGCTGCCTACGATGACCTCCTGGCTCTGGCCCAAGCGCTTCTCGGCTAGCAGGTGATGATGACGTTCGAAGAGATTTTCGCGGAACATGCGGCCGTCGCGGCCCGTGCCGCGGCGGAGCTGCCCCCGGTCCTGCGGCGTATCAGCGCCGTGCTGCTGGAATGCCTGGTGCGCGGCGGCAAGGTGCTCGCCTGCGGCAACGGCGGCAGCGCCGCGCAGGCGCAGCATCTGGCGGCGGAACTGGTCGGGCGCTTTCAGGGTGAGCGCCGTGCGCTGCCGGCGCTGTCACTCACGGCCGACACCGCAACACTCACCTCGCTCGCCAACGACTACGGTTATGAGCGGGTATTCGCGCGCCAGATCGAAGCGCTCGCCCGCGACGGGGATGTGCTGTTCGCCATCAGCACCAGCGGCAATTCCGCGAGCGTCGTGCAGGCGGCAGTGAGCGCGCGGCAGCGCGCCTGCACCGTCATCGCACTCACCGGAGCGCGCGGCGGCAGTCTCGCCGAGCACGCCGATCTGCTGCTGGCGGCCCCCTCCGCCTCGGTGGCGCGGATCCAGGAAATGCACGCACTGTGCGTGCACGCGCTGGTCGATACGCTGGAAAGCGCGCTGCGCGCACGGGGGCAGGCATGAGCGAGGGCGATCGCAGCGGCGCCATCAGCGCGCAACTGGCACTTCTCGAGCGCTTCGCCGGCCTGCACGTCTGGGTTGTGGGCGATGTCATGCTGGATGAGTACGTCACCGGGGCCGTGGACCGCATCTCGCCCGAGGCACCCGTACCCGTGGTGCGGGCGCACAGCACCGAGCACCGCCTGGGGGGCGCGGCCAACGTGGCGCGGCAGATCGCCGCGCTTGGCGCTCACGTGAGCCTCGCGGGCATCGTGGGTGAGGACCCTGCCGCCGACACGCTGCTGCAGCTGTGCGCGGCGGCGGATATCGATACGCGCGCGGTGCTGAGGCTCGGTGGCCGCCAGACGACGCGCAAGCTGCGCGTGCTGGGCCACAGTCAGCAGCTGCTGCGCCTGGATTGGGAGGATCTCGAGGCCTGCTCACCGCAGGCAACCATCCGGCTGCTGTCGAAGCTCGCCGACGGGGCGCATCCGGATGCCATCATCCTCAGCGACTACGCCAAGGGCATGCTCACGCCCGAGACGGTCGCAGGCGTCACGCGCGGCCGCGGCTCCATCCCGGTCGTGGTCGATCCGAAGCACCCGGACTTCGCGCGCTATCGCGGTGCGACCACGGTCACCCCCAATCTGCGCGAACTGGAAGCCGCCACTGGCCAGATTCTGAACGCCGACGACCCTGGCGCGCTTGCGGCCGCCGCACGGCCGCTGCTCGCAGCGAGTGGACTCGAGTCGATGGTCGTCACCCTCGGCAATCGCGGCATGCTGGTCGTGCCGCGCGAGGGCGCCGCGACCACCGTCCCGGCGATCCGCCACGAGGTCTACGACGTGACCGGCGCGGGCGACACCGCCATCGCGGTATTGACGCTGGCTCTGGCCGCGCAGGCACCGCTGACACTCGCAGCGCAGCTGGCTAACGCCGCCGCCGGAGTGGCGGTCACGCAGGTGGGCGCGGTGGCCGTGTCCGCCGGCAGCATCCGCGATGCGCTCGCCGCGCGCCCGGACGGCAAGCTGCTGTCGCGCCAGGACCTGGCGGCCCGGGCGGCCGACTGGCGCATGGCCGGCAAACGCATCGTCTTCAGTAACGGCTGCTTCGATCTGCTGCACGCCGGCCACCTCGCGCTGCTGCAGCACGCCGCGAAGCTCGGCGATATTCTCGTGCTGGCCATCAACAGCGATGCCTCGGTGCGCCGCCTGAAGGGCCCCGAGCGGCCGCTCGTACCGCAGGCCGAGCGCGCCGCGCTGCTCGCCGCGCTGACTTTTGTGGACGCGGTCACAGTTTTCGACGAAGACACCCCGCTTGCGGTCTTGAGCGAGGTCAAGCCGCAGGTGCTGGTCAAGGGCGGTGACTACCAGGTGTCCGAGGTCGTCGGCCGCGAGCTGGTGGAGGCCGCCGGCGGCCGTGTCGAGATCGTGCCCCTCACCCCGGAGAAATCCACGACCTCCCTGCTCGAGCGCATACGCGGCGCGGGCTCCCCGCGCTAACGTCGCTAAACCCCTGTAGAATCAATGCGCCGGCCAGAAGGTGGCGGCGCAGCAGCATTACATTCAGCAATGACTCACGGCGATGACTGAACCCCCCGATCACGTCCTGCGCGGACCGGCGCTGAACGTTGAATCTCCGCCCCGCGGCGGCATGCAACATGAGCGGGAAGCGCGTATCAGCACTGCCCACGCCGGCCGGGCGCTGCGCCCCACGGTGTTCTTCTTCTGCCGTCTCGGCGACATGGTGATGCTGACGGCGTTGCTGCGCCGCTTGCACGCGCGCTACCAGCTGCCGTGCAACGTGATCGGTGCAGGCTCGTGGAACACCGCGGTCTATCAGGGCAATCCCGATGTCGCGGGCCTGTGGTCCTTCGGCCGCCACGTGCCGTTCCTCCTCGACCCGTCATGGCTCGCGGTGCGGCGCGCGCTACGCGCGGCCGCACCCGGGCCGATCTATATCTGCGAAGACCATTATCGGCAGCTGCCACGGATCCGTCGCATGTTGGCGTTGAGCGGTGTGGATCCGGCGCGCTGCGTGTTCGTCACGGACGAGAAAGGCGGCGGCCCCGAACATCTCATCGACAAGCTCATGCGGCTCGGCAGTCGCACGCCGACGGTGCTGCGCGCCGCCGACTACCCGGTACCGCCGGCCGCCGAGGATGACGGACCGCGACTGTACCTGTCAGATCGCGAGCGTGCCGAGCGCGATGCCTGGCTGCGCTCGCAGGGTTGGGCGGGCCACGATCTCATCCTGTTACAGCCCGGCAATCACCGCAGCATGAGCCGGCGGCGCAGCCGCTGGCGGCGCACCGGCGCGGACGATAAGGCGTGGCCGCTCGAGCGCTGGGTCGAACTGCTGCAGCTGATGCACCAGCGCATGCGCCACGCGCGCATCGTGCTGCGCGGCTCGCGCGAGGAAGTGCCGATGCTGCGCGAGATCCAGGCCGCGACCCAACTGGATGCCGTCGGTGTGGCCGGCGACACGCTGCGCGAGTTCTTTGCGCTGTGCGAGGCGGCCCACAGCATGGTGTCGGTCGACACCGGCCCGGCCCATGCGGCCGCCGCTCTCGGTCTGCCGCTGGTCGTGCTCTACGGCGCCCACTCCCCGCAGCACTGGCTGCCGCGCAGCCCGAGCCGCTCGCCGGTGTTGGGTGTGCGCGGACCGCCACCGGCGACGCGCGTTGACCAGGTGCCGGTGAGCGCGGTGTTCGATGCCTGGTGCTCGCTGATCCCGCAGACCCGCAGCGCGAACGAGCGCAGCCCCGCACCGCAACGCCTGCGCGCGGTCGGCCGCGCGATCGCCAGCCAGTCGGGCGTGCGCGACTAGCGCAGCGGCGCCCCGGCGGACTGCAGGTGGCTGCACCGCGCAACTTTCCGGCTGCGCTGCTGCTGCTGAGCGCTGCTCTGGCGCGTGGCGCCGAGCCCGAGCCTCCGCAGGTCCTGTTCAAGGGCCTGTTCGTCGCGGTGCAGACCCAGGCTCTCTACAGCGACAGCAAAGTCTTCGCCGATGCCGTGCCGCTCGCGGCGCCGTCGGTGATTCTTGACCGTTACCAGCGCGAGCGGCCGCGCACCGCAGCGGCGCTCGAGCGCTTCGTCAGTGCGACGTTTTCCTTGCCGCAGACGGCCGACACACCCGTCTCTCTCCCCCGGCAACGCTCGGTCAGCGCGCACATCGACGCACTCTGGGACGTACTCAGGCGCTCGACCGCGAGTGCACCCCCGTACGCATCGCTCCTGCCGCTGCCGCGGCCGTACGTCGTGCCCGGCGGACGTTTCCGCGAGATCTATTACTGGGATTCTTACTTCACCATGCTCGGGCTCGCTGCGAGTGGCCGGCATGAGCTGCTGAGCGACATGCTGCAAGACTTCGCTTATCTGATCGACACCTACGGCCATGTCCCGAACGGCACCCGCACCTACTATCTCAGCCGCTCGCAGCCACCCCTGTTCTACGCCATGGTGGCGCTTGCCGATGCGCCCGGACGGCCGGGGGCCGCACGTTACCTGCCGCAGCTGCGGCGCGAATACGCCTTCTGGATGGCCGGCGCCGAGGAGCTCAAGCGCGGCGCTGCGCACCGGCGCGTGGTGGCCTTGAGCGACGGGGCGATCCTCAATCGCTACTGGGACGATCGTGACCTGCCGCGCGATGAGTCCTACCGCGAGGACGTGGCGCTCGCCGCCGCCAGTGGCAGGCCGGCTGCAGCGCTGTTCCGCGACGTGCGCGCCGCCGCCGAGAGCGGCTGGGATTTCAGTTCGCGCTGGTTCGCCGACGGTCGCACCCGCGCGAGCATCGTCACGACGCAGATCGTACCGGTGGACCTCAACAGCCTTCTGTACGGACTCGAGCAGAGCATCCGTGCCGGCTGTGCGGCCAGTGGCGATCACGCCTGCGAGGCGCAGTTCAGCCGGCGTGCGGCGGCGCGCCGTGCCGCCATGGATCGTTACCTGTGGGATGAGGCCGCCAACAGTTATCTCGACTACCGCTGGACCTCGGGCGAGCGGATCCGCCGGGTCAGCGCGGCGAGCCTGTATCCGCTGTTTGTCGGTGCGGCATCCGTACCACAGGCGAGCGGGGTTGCGGCGACCGCGCGCGCGACGCTATTGAAGAGCGGCGGGCTGGTCACCACCGACCGCCGCACCGGCGAGCAGTGGGACGCGCCCAATGGCTGGGCGCCGCTTGAGTGGATTGCAGTGGCCGGTCTGCGCCGCTACCACGAGGACGCGCTGGCGCAGCTGATCGCGTGCCGCTGGATGGTGAACGTCGAAAATTTCTACCGGTTGCACGGAAAACTGGTAGAAAAGTACGATGTGCTGAATCCGGGCGGCGGCGGCGGGGGTGAGTACCCGCTGCAGGACGGTTTCGGATGGACCAACGGGGTGCTGCGCAAGCTTGTGGCGCTGTATCCCGGTGAGGCGGGGTTCGTGGACGCTGAGCGCTGTGGCAGCCGCTGAGGCCGCCGGCACCGGCGAATTTCAGGTATGCAGACACTGGCGATGTTACTCATGTCACGCGCGACGCTCGGCCCGTCGCGCGCGCGCACCTCAGCGCGGGTGGCCCGGTGAGTTCCACGGGCGCCCCGCGTAGCGATGTGGCGCGCCTCGCGCGCCATCTGCAGGACAGCCGCGCGGCGCTGCTGCTCGCCTGGCGGCGCGCGGTCGACCAGGACCCGCAGATCAGCACCGCGGATGCCTTGGCGCGCGCGCAGTTCATCGATCACATCCCGCGCATCCTCGATGCCTTCGAGCTGGAGCTGGTGGCGCGCGGTGAAGAGCAACAGCAGCAGGCGCGCGACGAGCGCCGTCGCGGCGTGCTCGATCACGGTATCAACCGCTGGCTGCACGGCTATCACTACCGCGAGACCATGCGCGAATGGGGCCACCTGCATGGCGTTCTGGCCGATTGCGTGGAGGATTTCGCGCTCGTGACACCGGCGCCCGCGGCGGACGCCATGCGCGTGGCGCGTCAGCTGCTGCTGCAGTTGTTCGTCGACTGCATGACCGAGGGCGCGGCCGCACAGGTGCGTCTGCAGCAGACCGAGGCGCTCAGTCGCCTGCGCGATCTGGAGCAGGCGCTCGAGCAGCTGCGCGCGCTCGAGCGCGAACGCGCCAGCCTGTGGCACGAGGCGGCGCACGACCTGCGCGGCAACGTGAGCGCGGTGCAGTTGGCGGCGACCGCGTTCGCGCGCGCGCCAGCCCCCTCGGCCGGCGCGGCGCTGGTCGAGCGCACCACCCGTACGCTCACCGCGCTGCTCGATGATCTGACCGCGCTCGCACGCCTGGAAGCCGGCCGTGAACAGCGCAACATCGCGCCGTTCGATGCCGGACAGGTGATCCGCGAGCTGTGCATGGAGCTGCAGCCGCTCGCGGCCGAGCGGCGCTTGGCGCTGAGCGCACAGGTGGTGGAGCTGCCGGTCTTCGGTGATGCCATCAAGGTGCGGCGCATCGCGCAGAACCTGATCCTGAATGCACTGAAATTCACCGAGCGCGGCGGCGTGCAGGTGACGGTCGCCGCAACCCAGACCGCCGATGTGGACAGCTGGCAGCTGACGGTGCAGGACACCGGCGTCGGCATCGGCGAGCGCGCCAGCCCCGCGATCGCCAAGTTGCTGCGTGCGGCCACGCGCGCGGATGAAGCGCAGGATGCTGCCAGCGACCCTGAGGCAGTGCCGGCGCCGCCGGAAACGCTGCCGTCGGAATCCACACATACCCCGCGCAGCGCCACCGGCGAGGGCGTCGGCCTCACCATCGTCAAGCGGCTGTGCGAGCTGCTCGATGCCGGCGTGCAGATCGAGAGCACCCCCGGCTCGGGCACCACCTTCCGCGTCATCTTTCCGCGCAGCTATCCGCCCGCTCCCGCACCGCCGGTCTGAGGGGCCGCGGGTGTCGGCGACGCTCTGCTCACACGCCGCCCACATCGCCAACGCGGGAGCATCGCCATGACCCCAAGGACCACCCGCGCGGCTGACGGTTTAAGATGCCGGCATCTTCGAGCCGCCTCCGGAAAGGAGGGACTGTCGCATGATCCCTGTCCGCCGCATCGTGACCGCCGCCTGTTGTTGCCTGCCGCTGCTGGCCCTCGGCGCGCAGAACCTCCCGCGGACCGCACCCAAAGAGCTGCACGCACTGTTCGGCGTCGGCGCCCAGCCGTGTCGGACCTTTCTCGATGTGGCCGGAGAAACCAACGGGCGCGAGATTGCGCTCAGCGGCGCGGTGTTCTCCTGGGCGCAGGGCTGGTTCTCGGCGCGCAACCTGATCGGCCACGAGAGCGGTCCGCTCGCCGTGGGCGGCGCCCAGTCGGTCGAGGCCCTCAAGGGCCTGTTGGTCGATGAATGCAAGGCGCATCCGGATGAGTCGATCTATCTTGCCGTCAACGACCTGTATGAGCGTCTCGCGCGCAACAAGCCCTAGGATCGCGGCGGCCGCCCGGTGCGGTATCGGCCGCGCGCTGCGCTTGCTATGTTCCCGCCCACAGGGCGAGTCGCCCCACCGGACCCAGGATGGCGCGGTCGCGGCGGCGAGCGCCCGCAACAGCAGGGGGATAGTGGTGAAGCACCTGAGGATTGCATTGGGCGTGGCGCTCGCCGCCGGCGCTGCCGGCTGTGACGTCGGTGGGGGTGACGTGACGGCGGGCGCAAACGGCGCCAGCACGGTGAATGGTTCGGTGCACGTCCCCGCAGGCCTGCACAGTGGCAAGGTCGACACCGTCAACGGCTCGATCCGCATCGACGAGAACGCCACGGTCGCCAGCGCGAGCACCGTCAATGGCTCGATCAGTCTCGGTGCGCACGCGACGGCGGATTCGCTCGATACGGTGAACGGCTCGATCCGGCTCGACAGCGGCGCGCACGTCCTGCGGGCGGTGAGCACCGTCAATGGCAGGCTCACTCTTGCGAGCGCAGCGGAAGTGGGTGGTCAACTGCGCAACGTCAACGGCTCGATCGCCCTGCGCGACGCCCACGTCGCCCAGGGACTGCGCACCGTGAACGGCAATATCGATGTGCGCGGTTCGCACATTGAGGGCGGCATCGTCGTGGAGCGCAGTTCCGGCTGGTTCACCTGGAGCTTCGGTCTGCCGCGCGTCGTCATCGGCCCGGGCTCGGTGGTCCAGGGAGACATGCGCTTTGAGCGCAGGGTGCATCTGTTTGTGAGCGATCAGGCCACCGTGGGGGCGGTGATCGGCGCCACGGCGCAGCGCTTCGCGGGGGACAGCGCGCCGAATTGAGTGGCCGCGGCGCTGCGCGCCGGGTCACTTGTGCAGGTCGTCGATCCAGCGCACCAGTTCCGGCAGTTCGACCGGCGTGATATCCAGATTCACGACCAGGCCCTGCTGGCCGCTGCGGGCGAGCACGCACTGCAGCTGCAGATCGTCGCTGGCGTTGATTTCCTGATGCGGCACCCACGGTGGCACATAGATGAAATCCCCAGGTCCTGCTTCAGCGACGAATTCCAGCTGCTCGCCCCAGCGCAGGCGTGCAATTCCGCTCACCACATAGATGACACTCTCGAGCTCGCCGTGGTGATGCGCACCGGTCTTGGCCTTCGCATCGATCGTCACCGTACCGGCCCACAGCTTGGTGGCACCGGTTTTCTCGGTGGTGACGGCGGCGCGCCGGCGCATGCCCAGCGTCTGGGCCGTGGCATCGTCGAGCTGGTCGTGGCCGATGACCCGGACGCCGTCGTGGCGCCAGCGACGGGACGGTGAATTCATGGGAATACCTCCGTCGCCGCACGGTAGCGCGTTGCGCACGGGGGGCCAAGCGGCGCTGATCGCGCGCGGCGGCCAGGCAGCCCCAAGCCGTACCGTCCGGCCGCCGCATGCTTCAGCTAGCGAACGGCATAACCCCGTCCTTCGAAGCAGGCCGCCTGCGCCCGCTCGTAAGCGGACTGGCGCTGGGCGATGTCAGCCGCGGCGGGTCCCGTTGGGGTGCGCAGCGGATCGAACCCGGTCTGCGTCACCGCGAAGCGGTAGCACTCATAGCGGTCGCGCGCCTGCTGATCGACACTGGGCGGGGCAGCCGGGGAGGGTGAGGGCGTCGGTGCCACGGCGGCCGCGAGCGCCATGACGGGGGCGACCGGGGCGGCAGGAGCTGCGGCCACCGGGGCACTTACGGGGGGACTGGGCGCATTCGCCACGGTCGCAGCGACCGGCATGACTGCCACGCCGACGCTGGTCGTCCCGGCAGTGGCTGCTGCCGGCTCCGAGGCGGGCTCGACGGGGTCGTTCACCACCTCGTAGCCCCCCAGATCCGGCCGGGGCCGGTAGTAGACATCATTCGCATAGAGATAAGGCCGGCCGGCACTCACCACCGCGGTCGCAGAGGCAGGCAGTGAGGCCACGACCAGGCCGATCGGCGGTGCAATCACGCTGAAAGCAGCGCCGCGCGGTTCGAGCCAGATCCCGTCTGCGAACCAGTAGGTCGATCCTGCGAAGTTGAAGACGCTCGCGCCCTTGGGCAGCTCGTGCAGGATCGCGCCGCGGTCCGGGTAGACCTGATCGTGGCCGTGCCGCGTGTCCTCATGGCTGCGAAAGGTCTCGACCTGAGAGGGCGCTGCCCCCTGGCCGGAGCTCACCGCCGGGACAGTGGCCGGAGGTGGCTGCTGGGGAATCGCGGCGGGCGTGGCGTAGACCGCCGGCGGCGGTGGATTGGCGGGCGTCGGGTACGCCGGTTGCGGCGGCGGATAAGCCGGCGGCGCGTAGTTGGATTGCGGAGCGTAGCCGGCTGACTGATAAGCGGGTTGCTGCGCCTGTGTCATCACCGAAGCGCCCAAGGCGGCGGGCACGAGTACGGCGTGCCACCGGAACGATTTGATTGCCATGTTGACCCCTGACGGGGCGGGCTCGTCCGCCAGATGCGCGGATCCGCGGTTCGCCCGCCCGTTCCGTAGCCAGCGCCGCACGCACCGCGGTGGTCCGCGGCGCTGAGCCGATAAACCCTCCTCGTGCACGCATCCGTTGCTGAACGATGCGTGGCGTTTCCTCCCCGGGGCGTGCCCCGCTGCCGTCGGCCCAGCCGCGGGCCGACATAGCCTGCACAACGAACCGCGCGGATCCGTGTTTACCTCATCGGCAGGATTGATGTTCCGCAGGATGGCTGACAGGCTGCAAATTCAGCGCCTGGCTGACGCTGCAGCTGCGCGCGCGGCTCGGCCGGTCAGAGTCTCACGGCGCGGGCGTCGCCTGCCCGCTCAGCGCCCAGCCGCGGTCGCTGTACTTGCACACCGTATAGGTGGCTTCGCCTTCGATGCCCTTTGCGCTGTTCTCTACCCGCAGCCGCTTGCACGGGGTGCCGTCCGGCGCGTTGAACTGCGCTTTCACTTCCGCAAGACCTGAGGCGCCGGTCTTGGGATTGCGCCATGTCTGACTGGCATTCGCGGCGCTCGAGTCGAGCACGGCACGCGCGTTCTTCAGCATCAGATTGGAATCGTCTTTACTGAAGTGCCTGAGCGGCGAGTCCTTGAGGAAGTTCAGGTTGCCAGCCTGCAGCGCGGCCGCGTCCAACAGCAGCGCGAGGCCCGCGGCGAGGAGTGTCAGGGCGGGGAGGTTCGCGCGCTTCATGGTGAGACTCCACTGCCTGCCGGAGGTCGAGGCGCGCGATGCTAGCACGTCGCCCCGGAGCGCGAGCCCTGCGCCTATAACGGCAGATCGATGGTGAGGTAGAGCGCGTTGCCTTGCAGGTGGTTTCTGGCCTCGAACTCCCGGTACCAGCGCAGCTGCACGCTCATCTCGTGTGCGCGCAGCGTGCTGTCGTACTCGAGGCCGGCTCCGGCGGCGTAAACGTCGGACTCGAACGGCCCCAGGAAAGCGCCCGAGCCGCTGTCGGCGGTGACCTGCACCACCGCGTAACCGACGAGTCCGACCTTGAAGTGGTGACTCAGGTACTGACCCACCGCCAGGTCCAGGTGCACGACATCGCCGCTGCGGTAGTCGGTGTCCGCATTTTCGAAGTTGACCGTGTAGCCGAGGCTCGCTGACAGATCGAAGCCGTGAGCGGTGAGCAAGCTGCCGCTGAAGGCGGCATCGATTGCCCAGAAGCGCTTCGACAGATTCACCGGCTGGTTCGGGTTGTATTGGCCGGTGGGAGCAAAGGCACTGAGCGCGAAATTGGCATACCAGTCGCCGCTGTGCCAGCCGAGAAAGGCCGGCACCAGCACCAGGTCGCCGAGGCCGAAAGCTGTGGCGCTGCGCTCGAGGCCAGGCGGGTTGATGGACGCGGCCACGTCGACGTAGCCGATCGGCAGCGCGAGGCCGAAGCCGAAGGAGCCGCCGAGTAAGCTGTGCGCGGTTACCACGCTCCACTGCAGGTTGTCGAAATACACATCGGTCGTGACAGTCAGTGCCAGGCGGTCATGCACGGCGAGCCGCGAGATGCCCGCCTCGTAGTAATAGAACTCGTTGGTGAGGTAGCTGCCGGGCCCGGGCGGGACGTAGCCGGCGGCAAATCCGGTATAACCGCCGATGTACTCGGTACTGCCGCCCTCGGCCGCACGTGCGGCGAGTACGGGGCCGAGCAAGAACAGCGCACCCAGACAAGTCCCGAGCCGGCGCTGGCGCGGCGCCGGCGACCCGCGCGGCGGCTGCCTAACCCGGGTTCTCCACGGCGCTCTCTTCCTTCAAAGTCAGGGTGGTCTCCGGCACCGCCTCGAGCCGCTCGCGCGGAATGGCGTGGCCGCTCTGGTCCGAGACGCCGTAGGTGCCGTCCTGAATCTTCTGTAGCGCACGCTCGATGCGTCGCAGCCGTTCGGTCGCGCGCACGACCAGATTGTCGTCGAGTTCAAGCCCCGCGAGCTTCTGGGCGTCGTCCTCGGCCTCCTGACCACGTCCGGAGCTTGCGCGCAGATCCGCCGCATCCGACTCGTCCAGGTCCGCGTCCGCCAGCAGGCTGGCCTGCAAACGCAGCAGCGACTGACGCTGCTTTTCGACAAAGGCGGGATCGAGTCCTGCATTGGGCTTGGTCATGATGATCCTTGCGGCAGCGTCGCGGTCGAGCATGACAATTATCCCCCCTTTGCTCAGGTGCTCAAGTGTGGAGGCGACGTCGAGACCCGAAGAGCGGCGCGCACGCGACGGCGCGGCAGCCCCGGGGGGGACGCGCTCTACCCTTGGCCGGCCCCGGGGTCATAGGTCATTCTGACCTTCGCCTGCATCCTCGCCAGCGGTGTATCGATCTCAGCCAGACGGTGTAAAGAATACCGACAGCCACGCGTGACTGAGCGATGTGCATCAAAGAATCGGGCGTCGTGAATTGAGCGCGCATCCATGCGGCCCTGCGCACTGACACTCGTCAGACAGCGCAGTGCGCGCACCACGTCAGAATTTTACCCTGCACCTGAGCGTCGCGCTGTTCACGGCCGAGGAAGCAATCCTCGCTAAGTGACTGTTTTGTGGCTCGCTCTCCTGCACGCGCGAGTGGAAGGATCACATTGAGCGAGGGCACCCCGCGCTGCCGTCGCGGTCGCTCAGTCATCGGCACAGGCACCCGCCGGACTACAGCGCTGGCGTATGCATGCAGTGCTGTCGTCGCTGATGCTCGCGCTGGAGTATGCTTGCTGCAGAACGATCACAATGACGTCGATCGAATAGCAATGAACTGGGCCGGTCTCACTCGGCCACAGCGCAAAGCAATCATTCACGGGAGCAATAACATCATGAGAACCATGAAGTCCAAGTGGCGCGTTGCGCCGCTGGCCCTGTCGCTACTCGGCCTCGCCGCCGTCGCGGGCACGGGTCAGGCGCAGGAGCGCAAAGAATTTCCGCAATGGGCGCAGTCTGCCGCGCGAGTCGGCAGCGCACCGGAGTCGCAGAGCGTTTCGATCGCGGTCTACCTGGGATTCCGCGATGAGGCACAGCTGCGCGACCTGATCAGCGACGTGTCCACGCCCGGCAGCGCGCACTACGGCAAGTACCTGACGGCGGATGAGTTCCGCGCGCGCTTCGCCCCGGATGCCGCGAGCGTCAAGCTGGTCCAGAAAGAGCTGCAGCGGCTCGGCTTCCACATCGACAGCACGCCGAAGAGTGGTCTCTTCATCATGGCGAGCGGCAGCGTCGCGCAGGTGAAATCAGCCTTCGGTGTCAGCCAGGAGCTGTATTCCTACAAGGGTAAGGTGTTGCGCTCCAACGCCGAGGCGCCGCGTCTGACAGCCGCACTCGCGCCGCTGGTCAAGTTTGTCGCGGGCCTCGATGAGTCGGCGGTTCTGCGCCAGACCAATCACGTGGGCCTCGATGGCCCGGCGGCCGCGGTGCATTCAGCAGCGCTGGCCGAGAGCGCTGCGAAATCCGTGTCGCCGAATGCGCCTCCGGGCACGTGGACCTCGATTCGCTCGCCCGTGTGCAGCACCTATTTCGGTGATCACACCGGGACGCTCGAGGTCGGGGTGCCGCCCTACAGCACCACGCTTCCGTGGCTCGGCTGTGGCTACACGCCGCAGCAGATCCAGCAGGCTTATGGTGCGAACGAAGTGAAGCAGGACGGCAGCGGCGTCAAGGTAGGCATCGTCGATGTGTACGGTTCGCCGACCATCGTCTTCGATGGCAACCAGTACTCGAAGAATCACGGTCTGCCGGCGCTCACGGCCAAGAACTTCACGCAGATTCTGCCGGCCGGTATCTACAACGTGCCGGCGAGCGATCCGTGTGGTCCGCAAGGCTGGTACGTGGAGGAGAGCCTGGACGTCGACGCCGTGCACACGATGGCGCCGGGCGCCCATATCTTCTTCGCGGGCGACACCTGCACCGATCCGGCGAATGCGCCGCTGTATTCGCTGATCGATGAGCACACGGTGGACGTGGTCACCAACAGCTACGGCTACAACGGTGAAGACGTGCCCTCGTGGTTTATCACGATCGAGAACTACTATTTCGAGCAGGCGGCCGCTGAAGGCCTCACCGTCGTGTTCTCCAGTGGCGATGACGGTGACCTCGTGGCCCAGAACGGTATCGCTTCGGGCAGCTGGGATGCCACCAGCCCGTACGTCACGGGCGTCGGCGGCACCAGTCTTGCGCTGTATGCGAGTGGCGAGAAGGATAACTGGGGCTGGGGCACCTACCGCGTGTTGCTGAACGGTGTGACGGTGCCGGCCAACGGCAAGCACATCAAGGACACAGGTCCCGCGCTGCCGTTCACCTTCTACGGCGGTGCTGGTGGTGGGCCGAGCCTGATCGAGCTCGCGCCTTCTTACCAGGTGGACGTACCCTATAGCCTCTCGGGATACACGACCAATGCCGCCGGAGAGCGCGTGGCGCTGGGTGCGGCCTACCGCGTGACCCCCGATGTGGCCATGGTCGCCGATCCCTACACTGGCATGCTGTTCGGCATGACGTACACGATGGCCAGTCCGCCCACGGTGGATCCGGAGTGCCTCGGGCTCACCAGCACGACCGAGTACTGCGAGGTCGGTGAGGGTGGCACCAGCCTGGCATCACCGCTGTTTGCAGGCGTCATCGCCCGCGTCAATCAGGCTCGTCTTAAGATCGGCAGTGCGACGGTCGGGTTCGTGAACCCGGCGTTGTACACCCTGGCGAACACCGGCGGTTACTTCCCCGGTGGTCCGCTCGTCGACGTGAAGGCGCCGGTGAAACCGACAGCGGTGCTGCGCGGCTACGCCGGCGAACCGACGGTACTGCGTGTGGTCACCATGAACTCGACGCTGAACGGCACGAGCGTGGAAGAGGGAACGGACACCTCCTACCTGACAACGCGCGGCTATGACGAAGTCACGGGTGTTGGTACGCCGTGGCTGCCGGCGCTGATCGACTCACTGCTGCTGTACTGACTCTGGCCTAAGCTCACCGGGCCGGACCCTGCACGGGGTCCGGCCCGGTTTTTTTTTGGACCGCAAGACTCTGACTCAGTGGCGTGCCGGCTGTTGCAGCCTGGGCTGCGTCAGCGTTGTCTCATTTTAGGGGCTCTTCAGGATGAATTCGCCCGCGGTCAGCATCTTCTTCTTGTCGGTGTCCATCATGTCAAAGATGTGCTGCTGATAACTGAGGAACTGCTCACGGGAGATCTTGCCGTCGGCGTTGGGGCCCATTTTCTCGAACATGGCCTTGGTGCGCAGACCCTTGATGAATCCGCCGGGGGCGAAGGAGACCGGACCCATCGGGTCACCGTAGAACGCCTTCGCATCGATGTATCCGCTGTTGTTCTTGTCGAGCGCCGAAAAGACCTTGTTCTGGAATGCGGTCCATTCTTCCTGCGAAACCATGCCATCGTGATCGGTGTCGATCATGTGCATGGTGCTCATCGTGCGTAGCCCGGTGGCGTAGCCGCCGGTGGCGAACGACACCATGTCATCGGCTCGTGCCGTGGTGTAACTGATACTCGCGACCGCTACCAAAGCGGTCAGCGCGAGAAAACGGACGGATTTCATGTGGGCTCCTCCCCCAGGGGGTGTGTGCGATGCAACTGGGACGCGGCCTGCCTGTCTTGGATTGCCGTGCTTGTTGCAGTAGACCTGTCCAGCGCGCAATTCCTTGCATCGATCGCGGCGAAATTTCTCTGGGTTAGCCGGACGCACCCGTGACAACAGCAAGGTGCGGTCGCGCGCGGGCGCTCTCCGGCAAAGCCGCGCGTCGGCAGCCATGCAACATCATCGATGCGGCAACCAGCGGCGCTGCGCCAGGCCGTCCCGCTGGCGCGCGAGCGCCCTGAAAGCCGGGACAGGTGCCGCGGCACGCAGCCGCTCGGCTGCGCGGGCACCGCCGGCTCGGGGAGGGGTGGAGTTGCTAAGACTCGGGAGATGCCCAATTTCAGCGCAACGCGCGACAGCGTTTCTGCGAGATGAATGCCACGCAGGACATCGAAGCGGTTTATGCGCGGCGACGTGCGATACCGTGTTGTGAGAAGCATCCCGACCCTCAAGGCTTAGCCAGGCTGAATCTCTGCCTCCCACACGGTTAAGTTCGCTTGGGCGGCCGCGGTCAGGGCTGCGACCGCTGGGCGCTTGCGCGTAGCGCGGCCGCAGTGGTCTCAAGAGCGAGGGTAAGGATGCGCTGACGCGCTGGAGCGGTGTTATCAGGATGCCAAGGGCCTGCCCATGTGTGCGACAACTGACTCCCATGGATCGCTATCAGGAGTCGTTATGCATTCCCCTCTCAAAACCGTAGTGCTGATTGGTACCGCCATGCTTCTGTCGGCTGCCGCGCAGGCTCAGACCACGCCCGCCGGGCCACCCGTGCCGCCCGCGTCGAATTCTTCGAACAGCGCGCCTTCGAACACGTCGTCCAGTTCTCAGACGAATTCGTCCATGCAGCAAAAGGATACGTCGCGCGGGGCGAAGGAGCAGCAGTCACAGAAGCAGCCGTGCCCCAAGAACGGGGACAATAACTCCAATGTGAATTGCAAGCAGCGAAGCACGTCTCCGAAGGAGTAGGCCTCCGGTCAGTGCCATATTCCGCCGTCGCGACCGTTCGTGGCGGCGGAATGGTTTGTGCCGGCAGATCTGCTGCAACGCACGCGAGGCGGGCGTTCATTCCCAATAGCGTTGCGCCTTGTAGTAGTCGTAGCTGCGTTCGCGGAACGGCAGGCCATCGTCCTTGGTGAGATCATCGATCGAAGCCGCGGGCGCGGCCTGCAGCTGGCTCCTGGTGTAATTGACGACGTACGATTCTTCGAGCTCGCTGTAGCTGAGCGCGGACCAGCGGATCGGATGGTATTTCTCGGAGATACCCAGGAATCCGCCAAATTCGACGACCGCGAACATGATGTTGTTCGAGGTCCTGTCGAAAATCACGTCTTCAATCTCGCCGATTTTCTGGCCGCTCAGGTTCTTGACATCGGTGCCCATCACCTTTGCGCGGACGGCTTGAGTGTGCCCGTGGGTCGTGGTCATGGTATGGCTCCTCTGCTGTGTGCTCGGCGAACTTCAACGAAACGCCGCTCCTGCAGCGAGCCATCTGGCGCTCAAGTAGGTGCAGTCCATCATCTCGAGTAGGGCGCACGCGGTGCTGTTTGGAGAATCCGTCGCGGTCAGGCAAGACCCAGCCGGGCGCGCTTCAGCAAGCGCGCAGGCGTGCGCTCACGACGCTATTGACCTCCGCACCCAGCACGACGCTGAAGCTGAGCAGATAAAACCACATGAGCAGCACCATCACCCCGGCGAGCGTCCCGTAGATCCGGTCGTAGCCCGGGAAGGATGTGACGTAGAGGCTCAACGCGCCGCTGCTCAACAACCAGAAGGTGGCGGCGAGCGTCGCGCCCCACGTCAGGCAGCGCCAATGGATGTGCCTTCGTGCCGGTGCAAAGTGATAGATGAGCGCCAGACCGAGAACCGCAAATCCCCACAGCATTAGCCAGCGGATCACGTTCATCAGCAGCTGCACCCAGCTGTTGGTCCCCAACGCTGTCAGCAGCAAGGGCACCAGCACCCCGACCAGGAGCATGACGAGAAAACCGATGATCAGGCCCAGTGTCAGGACGATGGAGAGGGCGATGTGAGTGAGCAGGCCGCGCCGCTCTTCGATCTCAGTGGCAATGTTGGTCGCGGTCATGAGCGCGCTCATGGTCAGTCGGGCGCTCCACAGCGCGAACAGCAGTCCCAAGAGTGCCGCGACGGTCAGGGTTCGATGGTCGTGCGCGGCAACCTGCTGCAACTGTGCGCTGAGCAGGCCCCACACCGCCGGCGGCAGCACACCGGCGAACACCTGCAGCTGCTGATTCACGGCCGTGGGAGTGGCGAACAGGCCGTAGATGAGCACCGCGGCCGACAGACCCGGAAAGACGGACAGCATCGCATACATGGCGATGCCGCTGGCCACCAGCGCCGAATTGTGCCGCTGCATGCGCAGCGCCACTTCTTTGATGAGCTGCCACGCATGGCGCGCTCCGCCGATGCCCGGATTCACCGTGGACTGCATTGTTGCGGGGCTCGGCAACGTCCTGGCCGGGGAGGCGCGCGGCGGCGATTTCACGGCGCGCATGGTCAGGCGAGCACTCACCCTTTCTTGCGCGGCACCTTGGCCCCCGCGCGACGCGCCTCCGACAACCCGATGGCTATCGCCTGTTTGCGGCTGCGCACTTTAGCGCCCGAGCGGCCACTGCGCAGGGTGCCGCGCTTCATTTCTTCCATGGCTTTCTTCACCTTTTTGCCACTCGCCTTGCCGTACTTGCGTGCCATCGTGATTTCCTTTGCAGCCTGCCGTCGCTAGTGCGCCACCCGTCGGTGTGACTTTAGCGGCGGCGGCTCGATTCGGCTGTAGGCGCGGCTGGCTCAGAGCTGTCGTCCGTTCTGCTGCCCCATGCAGCGTACGGAGATGTCAGTCATCTCCTACGCGACGGCGGGCATTCGGATCCCTGTGCTTCCGCTGCCTGCTGACGCGGTCAGCCGGAAGCTCAAGCTATCGTGTGCCCGTCGCCTGACCGGCGGCCCAGGGGACGGACCTGATCTACGCCAGCTCGAGCAAAACCTGTCACGTGCAACTGCCGAGTCTGACCAGTTTCGACCCCCACGCGGTTTCGTGCTCATTTGATGAGGAGGTTCTCGTGAAGAGATTGCTGATCGGTATTCTGGCCGCCCTGCTGGGCTCAGCGGCGATGGCTCAGGACGTGGGTACCGCTACCAAGGAAGCGGCCAAGGCAACAGCGGAAAAGTCCAAAGAAGTGGGTGATGAAGCCAAAGCTGCAGTTCAGTCGCAGCCCAAGAAGTCGGTGGACAAGATGCAGGCCAAGATGCATAAGGCGAGTGCGAAGGCGCACACGCAGGCGGCCAAAGACGCCGCCAATTCAGGCAAGTAAGCGGCCATGCTTCATTACGTGGTCGTGTTTTTCATCATCGCGTTGGCGGCGGCGATTTTTGGCCTCGGCAGCGTTGCTGCTGGCGCGGCCGTCATCGCCGGCATCCTGTTCTTAGTGTTCCTGCTCGGTGCGGGGCTGCAGCTCTTTGCGCGCCGCGACCGGGCCTGATTCCGCGCACCGGTTATGGACGGGAGCAGTGAGGCGGGCGAGCGGCATGGGCAGCAGCGCGTGCTGGATTACCCGATCCCGGTCTCCGAAGCTGAGGAGATCGAAACGCTGATGGCGACGGTGGAGCGACTGCTGCGAGAAGTGCGGGTTGCGGCCGACTCGGAGCTGGCCTGGGAGCTGCGGCAGACCGGCGATGCGCTGCTCGCAGCGAGAGCGGCGCTGGCCGACGGTCGGGCCCGGAGGTTCGCGAATGGAATCTCAACCGATCGTGCTCCGCCTGTTGCCACGCGTTGGCCGCCGCCGCCGCTGGCCACCCTCGGGTTGATTGCGGTGTGCAGTGTCTCCGTGGGATTCTGGCTGCGCCGGTCAGTCGCCGCTCGCCGGCCGGCAGTCTTTGGGCATCTGGGACGCTAGTTCGCTGACGGTCGGGCGTCCCGCGGTTATCGTGGGAAGCGGACGCGTGTCCGAAACTTCCCCAGGACAACGAGATGTTCGACTTCGAGGAACAGCAGGAAGACGGTGACCTCGCCACGGTCGTCCGGCTCATCAAAGAAATTCGCATCGCCCTGTGCACGTCCGTAGACCGGGAGGGAATGCCACATGCACGTCCCGTACAGACCCTCGCAGCCGAGGGCGATGGGTCGCTTTGGTTCTTTACCGACTGGCATAGCGACAAAGTGGCAGAGCTGCGGCGCGACGATCGCGTGGCACTGGGATACGCCGATCCCTCCAGGAGCACCTATGTCACGGTCAGTGGACGGGCGCGTTTCTTCAGGGACCCGGTACGCGCGCGTGAGCTGTGGTCTGTCGAGCAACGCGCCTACTACCCGGACGGGCCTGAAGATGCGCGGCTCGCACTGCTGCAGGTCAGTCTCGTGCGAGCGGAGTATTGGATTGCGCCTGGCAGGATCTCCTACCTCGTGGCTGCGGTGCGTGCAGCAGTCACGGGCCAGCCAGCTGAGGTGATCGGGCAGCACGACAAAGTGCCGTGAGCGGACGACGGTCGAGCGATGTCACAGGCCACTTCATGGCGCCGCGGATTTCACGCCGCTCACTAAGGCGTTCGGCGTAAACCGAAGCAGGCCGAGCGTGCAGGCGAGCAGGCCCAGCGCCAGCCATGCGACCCAGTCGCCCCAACGTAGATAGAGCGTCCGCTCATGGCGGCTCGGTACGGTCACGAGCAGCGTGGCGAAAGGGGCCGAGTCGCTGCGCGTCTCGGCCAGGATGCGGCCGCGGTCGTCGCTCACAAACATCGAGCCCCCCTTGGCGGAACGGACGACGCTGAAGCCTGATTCGACGCCGCGCATGATCGCGATGTGGCCATGCTGGATCCAGTCGCTGAAGAAATCCCAGCCCGGCACCAGCATCAGGCCAGCGCCGGAGTTGCCGTAACGGCGCGACAGCTGCGTGAAATCCATGTCTTTGCAGATCTGCACTCCCCAGGTGCCGGCACCGTTGGTGGAGGAGAGCAGTCTCAGGCTCGTGCCCGGCGTGAGCTCGGATTCGAACGGCGGCAGCATGTGCTCCTTGTCGTAACTCTCGACGCCTGCCCCAGGGGTGTAGACCCGCGCTTCGTTGTACTTCAGCTTCATCGCCTTGCCAGCGGCTGGCGGTACCACATGCACTAAGCCGACCACCAGGCGTACGTGCGCTTGGTTGGCGAGCGATTGCAGCTGCGCGTCCACGCTCTCGGTCGTGGGGTCGACCGTGACGCCCACCTTCTCCGGGAGCACCACCACCTCGGCACCCGCGCTCGCCAGTATCTGCACCGCGTCGGCATAGGCGCGCAGCAACGCGTCGGTGGCGGGTCCTTCATCGGCGACGTGCTCGTTCGGCCCGTCTGAGGCCACGAGCCCCACCTTCACCGACTCACCGCTCACCGGCACCGCCAGGCGCGCCGCGCCGAACAGCAGTACCGCCGCCAGCACCGCGAAGGACACCGCGGCGATATGCAGCGCTTGCTTGGGCGCGCTGCGGCGCAGATGCACGGCAAGCGCCACTGCGGCCGGCGTCAGCAGCAGAACGAAGCTCATGCCCCAGGGCCCGGTGAGCGAGGCCAGCTGTAAAAAGGGCAAAAAATTGAGCTGCGAGTAGGCGAAGTTGCCGCCGGTGCCGTGAGGGGAGGTCAGGTTGAGCAGATACTCAAAGGACACCCAGAACGCCGGGAAGGCCAGGAGCGCCGCCCAGTAGGCGCCACGTCTGAGTAACGCCCGATAGAGCAGCACTGCGAGAGCGAAAACCACACCGAGCAGTGCATAGATGCGCAACACGCTGGCAACTGGAGTTCCGAGATCCCTGTGCAGGTAGTTCCATAGATTCGTGTTGCCGAGGGCGCAGGCGACGGCCGCAGTGCAAAACGTTCCCCGCCCGCTCGCGCGGTTGGCGAACAGCAGTACCGGCAGGGGTGCAAACCACATGAGCGGCCAGTAAGGGTGCAGCCCGGTTCCGAACCATAGCAGGGTCGCAGTCAGCAGCGTGGCTGCGACGCCTAACCCCAGGTGCTTCCCGTCAGGTGCGGATGCCATTGAGATATCTCCGGAAGGAGCGTCGGTAGAGAGCGCGGAACTGGGCGGGTGTTGCCTCAAGACGTGCGCCGAGGAAGAGCATGATGAGACCATGCGAGAGGGCTCCCATCTCGAAGGTAATCTCCCAGTAGTCGTCCTGCTTCAAGGCGCCGTTGGTCATGCCTTGTGCGATGACGTCTGCCATCAGTGTCGCGGTCGGTGAGCGGCGCGCCCTGAAGTCCTGCGGGTACTTGCGTGCGCCGGCACGCTTAGCGAGGAACATGAGCTCGAAGAGCCGTGGGTTCTGCAACGCATGATCCAGGTAGAGCTCCGCCATTTTCAGCAGGCGCACATCGAAGGCGCCCTGGAAACGCCGCCTTCGGACCGTCGCAGCGAGTTCCTGGAATCCCTCATCCGCCAGCGCGTTCAACAACGCCGCCCGGTCGGGGTAATGACGGTAGATCGCCATCGCCGTGATCCCGACGGCCTGCGCAACGCGACGCATCGTTACCGCCTCGGCCCCTTCGCGGTCGAGAAGCCGCCGGGCGGCGAGAGCGATCTTGTGAGCCGTAGTCTCGGCTTGCATGTATACAGTGTATACAACTCATGGAAGCAAACACAACCCAGCGCGATCTGTCGCGTGCTGGACGATCCCCGTCCAGACTTCACGGTATCTGCCGCAGCGCCGCAGGGATGGCCGCCTGGTTTCGACGCATGCGATACTCCTCCCCGTGCGGCCTCCGCCGCACGGGAACGGAACCACATGCGGCGCAACCACACTCTCCCCGTCACGGCGGCTTTTTTTTCAATCCTGTCGGCCGGCCCGACCTACGCTCAGACGGTGACACCCGCGCAGGTGGTCGACTCGCTTCAGAGCACCTTCGGGACACATGCGGGCCAGCGCCGCAACCACACCAAGGGAACCTGCGCCGCCGGGATGTTCGTCGGCGCGCCAAGCGCGGCGGTCTACAGCAAGTCGCTACTGTTCCAGGGGTCGCAGATCCCGGTGATCGCGCGCTTCTCGGTCGCAGGTGGCAATCCCTCCGCGCCCGATGCGACGCGTAACGCGCGCGGCATGGCTCTGGAGTTCAGATTGGCCAACGGCGGCCGGCAGCACATGACCATGCTGAACACCCCGATGTTCGGGGCCGCGCAACCGGAGACCTTCAATGCCCTCGTGCTTGCAGGCAAGCCGGATCCGACGACAGGGAAGCCGGATCCCGAGGCGGTACGCGCGGTTCTGGCGGCGCACCCTGACGCGAAGGCCCAGTGGCAGTACCTGGCCGACCACAACCCGCCGCCGAGTTATGCGAACTCCGCGTTTTATGGCATTCACACCTTCCAGTTCGTCGATGCCGGTGGCGCGCTGCACCCCGTCCGTTGGCGCTTTGTTCCCCGCGATGGAGAAAAATCCCTGTCCAACGCGGAACTGGCGGCGGCGCCCAAGGATTTCCTCGAGCGGCGGCTGCTGCGGCGCGTCGCCCGCGGCCCGATACAGTGGGACATGGTCGTCTACTTAGGCGAACCAGGCGACGCCATGGTCGATCCGACCGTAACCTGGCCTGAAGAGCGCAAGCACTTCGTGGCGGGTACGCTCACGATCAAGAGCGCCACGGTGCAAGCGGGTGGCGAGTGCGAGAAGATCAATTTTGATCCGCTGGTCATGGCCGCGGGCATCGCGCCCTCCGCCGACCCCATCCTGCTGTTTCGGTCGCCCGCTTACGCGGTCTCCTTCGGTCGGCGGCTGTCCGGCAAATAGCAGCGTGACGGCGCGGCGTGACTCGCGCGTCGGCTCGGCCTGGAGGAAGAGATGAAAAAGGTTCTCCCGGGTGGCGCGCTCGGACGCCGCCTCCCCGGGAGTACAAGGTGAGTTACTGGCCGGCGGCGGCAGCCGCCAGAGCGCCCTTGGTTGCATCGCGAGCGGCATCGATGTGTGCCACGGCGCGATCACGCAGCTGGCGGGTGACCGGATCATCTTCCTCACGCGCGACATCGGAGTGCACTTTGTTCAGCAGCTCCAACGCTTTGTGCAGGCGACCGCGGTTGTCATTCGGAACATCGACGTTCACATGATCGTCGATATTCTTGCCATCATCGATCGCCGCGTTCTTGATGGCGCCGATGGCCTTGTTGATCTCGGTCACAGCGACGTCCTCGTTGGCACTGACGCCGGCACCGCCAGCGCGGTGCTGCAGCATCCAGCGGGCGGAGCGCAGATCCGACAATGCATGCAGATAATAGGGATGCTGACCGGGGAGGTCGGCACTGGCCCAGCCAGAGACCAACAGCATTGCTCCTGCGGCGAGCAGTGCGCTTTTGAGTTTCATCATCTCACTCCTGTGAAGTCCGGAAACGCCCGACACCGTAGGGGCGGCGGGCGACCGTGACTAGGAACGGATTCGCATTTCTCAAGCCCGTAGCACGAATGCCGCCGCGGACTGAACGTTGCCTGAATGGGCGGCGGATGATGCAGTGCGACTGGACCGGGATACCGCCGACAGCATCCGATTCTGGGCGCAGAGGTCTCGGGGCGCGCTGCGCCCGAAAGCTACCTCGGGGGGAGAGAGCTGACCGCGATGTTAAGGCGGGAGGCTCGCCACGTAGGCTGCGACCGCAATCAGGTCTGCCGGAAGAAGGGGCGCCACCACCTGTGCCATCACCTGCGTGTCGCTCGAGCGCCGTGTACCGTTTCGAAACGCGTACAACTGGCGAAGCACGTAACTCGCCGAGCGACCGGCAATGGGCGGGAATATGGCGATGCCGCGCAGGTCTTCGCCGTGGCAGCTGACGCACGCCGTATCGTCCGGCACCTGACCGGTAGCGATGGCCCGTCCGCGTGCGAGGCTGCCGACTGGGACGTAAGCGTTGTATTGCAGCTCGTCATCGCGCCGCGCATCACGCAGGGCGTCGGGGGCCATCTCGATCAGTCGTTGGCCGAGCTGTTCGGTACGGCCGCGGCCGTCGGGGACGTACGTCCAGCCGTTGGCCTTAAAGGCCGGGAGAGAGGCGCTCTCGATGAGGCGCGAACGCTGCCTGAGGCTCAGGCGAGAGAAGTAAAGCGTCGCCGCCGTCGCATCTGCCGGATCGACGTGAGCGGCAAGCGCAATCATCGCCCGAGGGTGCGTTGGGTCCGCTCCAGGCGATGCGCCGCGTGCCGGAGGCAAAGTCTGCGAGCTGCTGCAGCATGTAGTTCTGCGGAAGGCCGGCGAGCGAGGCATTCTCCGGACGTCCCTGACCATTCGCGAAGTGGCAGTAACCGCAGGCGTACACGGACGGTGGCCGCCCGTGCGCGACCACGAACGGCATTGGTGGATGACTGTCGGGGTGCCAGTCCGGTACCGCGAACTGGTCGAAGAGCTGTGCCTGCGTATAAGAGAGTGTGCTGTCGGGAAGCCGCAGCGGCTGAACACGATTGTAGGGGCCCTGCGGAAGGTCGCCCTCCTGCGGGAAGAGCCATGCGGGTACCGCAAGTGAACCAGCCTCGGCCGCAGGCGCTGCAAGCACGAGTGCCGTCAGCAGGCAGGCGATGGACCGGATGCTCATGGAGTGGAGGATCACCGCTGCATCGATGGTCTGAGCGGTTCCATTTCTACAGGTCGCGCGCGACCGGCGCCGTCCTCAGAGTGAGCGTGCGTCGCACGGCGAGGGCAGTTCCGCCCAGCACCAGCACTGAGGCGGCGGCGAGCCGGACGGTGACGGGCTCGGAAAAAAGCGCGACGCCCGCGAGCGCCGCGATCACCGGCACGCTCAGCTGGGCATTGGCCGCGGCGATCGCCCCCAGTCTCGGCAGTGCGGTGTACCAGGCGGCATAGCCAAGTCCCGAGGCGATCGAGCCCGACAGCGCCGCCAGCACGACGCCCGCGGCATCGGCTGAGCGATGACCCCAGAGAAGCGCGCTGACCAGTAGCGTGCCAGGAAGCGCGCGGGAAAAATTCCCGGCGGTGTCGGCGAGTGCGTTCAGCGAGCGCCGCCCGCGCAACGAATAGACGCCCCACGCGCAACCGGCGATCAGCATGAAGATGGCATCACGTGCCGGTGGCGCGCTGATCCCGGGCAACAGCAGCATGATCAGCCCGGCCACCGCCAGCAGCCAGCCGAGAGCAATACTGCGGTCGATGCGCTCACCACCGACGAACCCGGCGGCGATCATCACCACCTGCACTGCGCCGAACAGCAGCAGCGCGCCGGTACCGGCCGTGAGACCGACGTAGGCGAAAGTGAAGGCGATGGCATACGTGAGCAGCGCCAGTGCCGAGCGCCAGTCTCCGCCCAGTCGCTGGCCGCCGCGGCCGAGTCGTACCAGCAGCCACAGGGTCGCAGCGCCCGAGAGCAGGCGGATGCTCATGAAACTGGCGGGGTCAATGTGCGCCGCGCGCAATGCCATGCGGCACAGCACCGAGTTGGCCGCGAATGCGAGCAGCGCGAACCCGGTGGCCGCGGCCAGACGGTTCACTGCAACGCCTGCTCCAGATCGGCGATGAGGTCCGCGGGCTCTTCGATCCCGATCGACAGGCGCAGCAGGTTCTGCGGCGTGCGCGACTCCGGGCCTTCGATCGAGGCGCGGTGCTCGATGAGACTCTCCACGGCGCCGAGACTGGTCGCGCGTGCGAACAGCCGCGTGCGGCTGGCGAGCTCGAGCGCCGCCTGGCGTCCCGCCGCCATGCAGATCGACAGCATTGCGCCGAAGCCACCGCGCATCTGGGCCACCGCCGTGGCATGCGCACGGTGCTGCGGCAGGCCCGGATAGAACACCTGCTCGATGGCCGGATGGCGCGCGAGGTATTGCGCCACGGCTAAGGCTCCTGCGCACTGTGCGCGCACCCGCAGCGCCAGCGTCGCGATGCTGCGCCGGAGCAGCCAGCAATCGAATGGTGCCAGCGTCGCACCCGCCATGCGCTGCCAGGCCTGCAGCTGAGCGAGCAGCGCCTGGTCCGCGCGCACGACGGCCAGCCCGCTCAGCACGTCGCTGTGACCGCCGAGATATTTGGTGCCACTGTGGATGACAAGGTCGGCGCCGAAGTCAAAGGGCCGCTGGCAGATGGGCGTGGCGAAGGTGTTGTCGCAGACCACCAGCGCCCCGGCCTCATGAGCAATCTCAATGACCGCCCTGAGGTCGGTAATATTGAGCAGGGGATTGGTAGGCGTCTCGATCCACACGAGTCGTGCGCGTGCGCCGACCGCGGCGCGCACCGCCGCGAGGTCGGTAAAATCGGCCAGTGCGACCGTCACCCCGCGCCGCTCGGCATGCTCGGTGAACTGCTTGATCGAGCCGTAATAGGCCTCGAGCGGCGCGATCAGGCGCTCGCCGGCGCCCATGAGCTCCAGCACTGCCATGTTGGCCGCGAGCCCGGAGGCGAATGCGGCGGCACCCACACCGCCCTCGAGGGTCGCAATGCAGGCTTCGAGCGCGGCTCGGTTGGGCGTTCCTTCGCGGCTGTAGCGGTAGCCGCGCGGGTAGCCGCCATCCGCATCGCGCTGAAAGGTGGTGGTGAGGTAGATAGGCTGTGCCAGCGCGCCGGTGGCCGACTCGGGCGAGTGGGCACTGTGCACACACAGGGTGTTCGGGCCGTGCTGCTGACTCATGGACACGTACCTTTCGTGCGCAAGCTCCGGCCCGCTAGCGGGTGCGGAATATGCTCTTGGGAAGACGTACGTGGACGCCGACGTTCGGCTTGTCCACCAACTGAGTGATCGCCACATTCCCGGCGACACTGACCAGCTGATAGGCCACCTGACGCGTGAGTTGTTTTTCGCTCACCAGGAAATCGACCATTTCCTGGATGGCGGTACGGGTCGCGACGTTGAGATCCGGATCGGTGGCCATGCTGATGTAGTCGGTCGGAGTCTCGGCGCGCGGCCAGGTGAGCTTCAAGTCTTTGCGTACGGTGAGCTGCAGGCGGCCGCGCAGCGAAGTCTCAATGGCGGTCTGATCGACCTCGCCATCACCCTGGGCGACGTGACCGTCGCCGATCTCGAACAGCGCGCCACGGGCGAAGACCGGGATATACAGGGTGCTGCCGGCCACAAGCTCGCGATTGTCGAGATTGCCGGCATGACGCCCGGGCGGATTGCTGCTGAGGCGTCCGGCCTCGGGGGCAGGCGCAACACCCATGCTGCCGAAGAAAGGCCGCAGTGGTATCACGATGCCGGGAGCGAACTGCGCGGTCATGCGCCGGCGGTCGAGCGGGATGATGCGCACCGGAGCGCCCGGCTCGCAATTCTCCGGCAATACCCCCTTGCAGCCGTTGTAGCCATAGTCGATCGCCAGATCGATCGATTGAATCTTGACCTGCAGAACATCGCCCGGCTCCGCGCCCTCGACGTAGACCGGTCCCGTCAGGATGTGACCTCCGGGACCTTTCCGATCGCCGGTCACCTCCCGCACGATCGCCTTGAGCGAGGCCTGAATGCGCTCGTCGGCCACGCCGGCTTTCGCAAGCCCTTCCGGGGTGTTGGTCAGCAGGGTGTCGACGTCAATGACATCGCCCGAGGCGATGCGCAGCACCGCCGGTGCTTCCGACCAGTAGTACCCGTAGGCGATAGTGTCCGGTGTGGCTTGGAGCCGATGGACCTGTGGGGGGCCTGAGTAGACAGGGGGGGTCGCGAGGAACGCGAGCACGACTGCAGGCGCGAGCCGATGTCGATCGAGGGGTGTCCGCACGAGATTTCTCGCGAAATTGCCGCTGGAGCTGATGTGGGATATTGCCTGCTTTGTGGGGCGAATGCGCGTCCCGGCAAGCTGCGCCGGTTGCGGTCGCCGCGCCGGGACTCGACCGCGCGCGACCGTCCACTTCGTATAAGCTGCTGCTCGCGACGCGGCGGAGACTCGCTGCGGCGTTCCCGGCGCAGCGTTCGCTGCGGGAAGAGGGTTCAGATGGTGAGCGTGCAGGAGCAAAGGTGGGCTCGCAGACACAAAGAAAGAGGCGCCTGCTGCATACAGCCGTCGTCAACCACTGGAAGCTCTGGACTGCAGTGGTGGTCGGTGCGGTCGTCTTTGTTGCCTTGCCGGCCAGCTGGTCGGGGATGACCCGCACGCTTACGGCATGGAACTCCACGGTACTGCTGCTGCTCGCGGTGACTTTCGTGTTACTGCCGCAACTGAGTGCCCAGCAGCTGCAGGAGCAATATGCGGACGACGATCCGACAGCGCCGGTCATTCTCGTGGTGGTCGTGCTGGCCGCAATCCTGAGCATCGTGGCGATCGTCATGTTCCTCAGCACCCTGAAGCAGGTCCCCGCATCGCAGAAGTTCGCGCACGTCTTGCTGGCGACATTGACCATCAGCGCTTCCTGGCTGATCGTCCCCACTTTCTACACGCTGCATTATGCGGATCTGTTCTACAGCGCGCCGCCCGATAAGAGACCGCTGCTGTTTCCCGGTACGACACAACCGGTGTTCTGGGACTTTGCCTACTTCTCTTTCACCATCGCCGCCGCCTGTCAGACTGCGGATGTGGCGACCTGCGGCGTGCGGGTCCGCAAGAACGTGATTGCGCACAGCGTGATCTCCGTCCTTTTTAATGTGTCCATTCTGGGATTCGCGGTGAATATCAGTGCGGGGCTCCTCGCCTGATAGGGCAGGCGGGTCGCCCGCGATCCCTCTTAATCACCAGCTCTGCCGGATGAGGTAGAGTGATCGCTGATCGGGTGTCTCGCGTTGCAGCGCTCGGCGCCTGGGGCGACTCTGGAGGGTCCGATGAGCGATCAAGAGATCCGTGCGGCGCTGGAGCGGCATTGGGCGGCCTCCGATGCCAACAACTTTGAAACCGAGCACGACATCTATCTGGATGATGCGGTGCTGGAATACCCGCAATCGGGCGAGCGAATCCGCAGCCGCCGCAACCTACAAATCACACGAACCAATCAGCCGAGCAAGAAGCGCTTCGCGGTGCAGCGAATCCTTGGCAGCGGTCATCTTTGGGTCAGCGAATACATTCTGAGCTACGATGGCGAGCCGTCCTACACCGTGAGCATCATGGAGTTCAGCGGCACCAAGGTCGCACGCGAAACCGAGTACTTTGCCGATCCGTTCGCGCCCAGCGCATGGCGCGCTCCTTGGGTCGAAAAGATGGGCACGTAATCACGCGCGAAGTGTGCGAGTGTCACGGACTTTCGAGCGGCTGGCATCGCGGTAGCTTTTCATCAGCGGACGACGCACCCGTTCGTCGCTTTGCCTGAACCCTCGCATCGACTGAGACGGTAATCGCTCTACGGATCGTCACCTCCGGAATCCCGGTCACGCGGCGGCACGGTCACTGCATACAATCGAATGTTCCGCCGCGCGGCGGCCCTGAGGATAGCAGCGATGGTCAAATTCTCACTGCTGGGAATTCCCCATGACGACAACTCTTCTTTCATGAAGGGTCCGGCCGAAGCGCCGCCACTGATCAGACAGAAGCTCTATTGTGAGGCCTACAACGATTTCAGCGAGTCCGGCATTGAGATCGGCGCCAAAGGTCGCATCGAGGATCACGGCGACATGCAGTTTGCCGGCACGTCGGTGGATCCCTGGGCGCTGATCGAGACAACCGTCGCGACAGTGATGGAGTCAGGGAATCCCCTGATCTGCCTCGGCGGCGATCATGCCATCACTCATCCGATCCTGCGCGGCGTGCGCCGCCAGCACCCTCGACTGACCCTGCTGCATATCGATGGTCATCCCGATATCTATCATGCCTATCAGGGGAACATGCGCTCGCACGCCAGTCCGTTCGCGCGCATCATGGAAGAGCGGCTCGTCGACCGTCTGATCCAAGTCGGACTGCGCTGCGTGACTGCCCATCATCGTGAACAGTGGAAGCGGTTCGGGGTTGAGACCATCGAGGCTGCCGGCTGTGACGGACCGCTGCAATTTGATCTGCACAGCCCGGTCTATGTGTCGGTGGATATGGACGCGCTTGATCCTGCCTATGCGCCCGGCGTGTCGCACCGGGAGCCGGGCGGTCTGTCACCCCGTCAGATCATCAACTGGCTTCATACGATTGACCAGCCGATCGTGGCGGCCGACATTGTCGAATACAATCCGCGCTGCGACATCTCCGAGCTGACCGCGGGTGTGGCCGCCAAGCTGCTGAAGGAGATTGCAGGCATGATGATCAAGAACTGGGGTGCTTAAGCATGTGCCGCAACATCAAGACCCTTTTTAACTTCGAGCCGCCGGTCACCGCCGAGGACATCCAGGCAGCCTCGCTGCAGTTCGTGCGCAAGGTGAGCGGTTTCAACAAGCCTTCCAAAGCCAATGAATCGGCCTTCGACGTTGCAGTTCAGGAGGTCGCTGCGAGCGTCACGGTTCTTTTGACTTCGCTGCAAACGCTCGCCCCGCCGCGCGATCGCCTGGACGAGGCAAAAAAGGCACGCGCACGCGCGGAGCTACGCTTTTCCAAGTAGCCAGGGCTGCCGTCTCTCGCTGCGCGTGCAGCAGGAGCCGCCCGGCACCGCAGTGCAAACGCCACGAGGTGTGCCTGCGCAGGAGCCGCGGTTGCGCGGTCGGCTTGGTACCAAAACACGCGAGATCTCGTAACGACAATCGGTCATGCCATGCGCCACGATTGAGGCGCTGAGCCGTCGTCCGGTCGCAAGAGACGAGCCATCCGAAAACCGCCCATCGACGGGCTTCTCGAACACACCGGTAGTGCCGATCGCCGCATTCAGATGTGTATGGGGTTCGGTTCCCAGAGGGATCGGGTCGACATCCCTGAAAACCACTTGGCCGTCTGTTCTCTTAGGACTGGCAGCGTGGCGCATGGTACAAACGAGGCCTTGCGGCGCCGGCGCTATACCTTTGCCTGCCCCGCGGGTTGGCGCAACTAGGGCTCGTTTAGTCAGTAGAGCGCCATAGGTGAGCAGGGTCGACGGAGGTGCGCTTTGAATCCCATCAGGTTAATCGGGGTAATGCTGATCGTCGCAGGTGTGTTGGGTCTGGCCTATGGAGGCTTCACCTATACCAAGAGCACACACGACACCAAGATCGGACCGATCGAGTTGTCCGTCAAGAACAAAGAAACCGTCAACGTCCCGGTGTGGGCGGGTGTCGGTGCGATCGTTCTGGGCGGTGTTCTGTTGGCGGCCGGAAAGGGTAAGTAGCGCGGGCGTTCTGTTCGCCGCCGCCGCGCGTGCAGTCGCTACGGCCCTCACGCGCAAGATTGCAAGGGTGATTGTGCGCGATGCGGGCGTCGCCGCGACCGACTTCCGTATGGCAACGTCGTCGAGAACGCGGATTCCTCGTGGCGCTCTCCCCAGGCTACGATGACGTGCGCGCTCAGGTGCGCCGAGGGTGTCAGCGCTGATTCGGCTGCCGTGCCGATAAGGCCAGGTAGAGCAGTGAGTGACCGGGATGCGATCGAGGCGGCTGCGGTGCGCGAGGCTCCCGGGCGTTCGATCGCAGGTGCCCACGGGGTCCGTCAGGAAACTGCGGCACTCAGTGGCTTTTGAGCTTGGTAGGTCGAGAAGATTCCGAGATCGACGTGCCGTTCGACGTCGACGAAGCCCGCAGCTGCCATGATCTGCAGGATGGTTGCCGGTGGCACGCAGGCCGCGATGGTGTCCCAGTAGTAGCGCATCAGTAGAGGTGCGTCCCGGCGCTGCGCGACGACGGCGACAATCCTCGGCACCACCTCGTTCATCCAGGCCTTGAGCAGTGCGCGGTGCCAGGTTCCTGCCGGCAGTGTGATCTCGAGCAGGCACAGACGGCCGCCGGGGCGGATCACCCGGTAGAACTCACTGAAGGCGCTGGCGAGATCGCTGACGTGGCGCAGCGCGTAGCCTACGCAGAGGAAGTCGGCCGCGCAGTCCGGGGCCGGAATGCTTTCGGCGCTGCCGCTCAGCAGTCGCATTCCGGGGGGCACTTTCGCATGTTGAATCATGCCCGCACTCGGATCCACGCCGGTGACGCGCCTGGGATCGCCCACGATCTTTGCAGCGGCGCAGGCAAGCAGCCCAGTCCCGGTTCCGACGTCAATCACGCTCATTCCGGCTTTGAGTCCGGCATGCCTCAGGACTTGACCGCGGTATCTGACGCCGCTTCCAAGTCCGAGGATGCGTTCGATGCGGTCGTAGTCGCAGGCGGTGCGATCGAATACCCCGCGCACCCACTCGCTGCGGTTGAGTTCGCTCGGGTAGTAGCGGTGAAGGGGCGGGTGGGGGGCTTGCACGTTCCCTGAACCGGCGGCGGAGCCTCCTCAGAGCCTACCCTAAAATCCCGGGCGTACTCAGACCAAATCTCACCTCCCGCGGAGTACTAGACTCCTTTTATGACGCGGTCGGGGAAGAGTTGCCGACCCCGCAACACGGTTGTGGCCGGGTACACCGGTCAGCTCGCAACCACGACCGCCGTCGGCGGGGTGTCCGCGATCGCCGCGCGTCGATCTCTCAACCGGTCATGGGCTTTGGTAGGCTTTGGCGGGAGACCCAAGGTGACCAGATGACGAACCGTCGCGACTTCCTGATGGGTTTCTCGACCCTGCTGCCCGCTGCGGCAGCGGTTGCCGTGGGAGCTCGCGGAAGCCACGCCTGGGGGGCAGAAGACCCGTCCCTGCGGGACTGGCGCCACTTCCAGTTGACCAGCACGGTGCAGATTGCCGAGCCGGCGGGACCTACTCGTCTGTGGCTGCCGTTGCCGTGGAGCAGACGCACTGCGTATCAACGCGTCCTGAATACCCGCTGGGAGGCTCCCGGTGCCACCCGCGCCGAACTTGCAACCTCATCGAGCTACGACGTCGCATTACTGCGCGTCGAATGGCGAGATCCCACGTCCGTTGGACCGGTGACGCTGACCCATCACGTGGCAACTCGCGACCGGCGTTGTGACGGACGCCATGGTGGCACCGACCCGGCCGAGACACCGGGCACGCTGCAGACCCATCTGCGGGCGACGTCGCTGCTGCCGACCGATGGAATCGTCAAGCAGACGGCGGAAGACATTGTGCGCGGCTGTCACGGTGATCTCGAACAGGCGCGCGCGATCTACGATTGGGTTGTGGACCATACGAGCCGCGATCCCAAGACGCCAGGTTGCGGACTCGGCGACGTCGCATCGATGTTGAAGTCCGGGTACCTGGGGGGCAAGTGCGCGGACATCAATGCGTTGTTCGTGGCGCTCACGCGTGCCGCGGGAATTCCGGCACGGGACGCCTATGGCATCCGCGTCGCCGAGTCGCGCTCGGGTTTCAAGTGTCTCGGCAGAGGCGGCGACGTCAGCAAGGCGCAGCATTGCCGCGCTGAGTTCTACGCCCGAGGCCAGGGCTGGGTGCCGGTCGACCCAGCGGACGTGAGCAAGGTGGTCCTCGAGGAGGTGCCGGGTGGCCTGCCCATGGAGGATCCGCGGGTACACGCCGCGCGGGCGCTATTGTTTGGGAGCTGGGAAATGAACTGGGTCGCTTACAACCACGGCCATGATGTGGCATTGCCCGGCTCGAGACGGCACGCCATCCCGTTTTTGATGTACCCCAACGCAGAAACGGCCGACGGAATGCTGGATTCTCTTGATCCAACGACGTTCCGTTATGACATTCGGGTGCGTGAAGTGACCATTTGATACTGCGACACCTCGAACGAGCGAAAGCGCAAGCACCGTGCGAGCTGACCGATGCTGATTGTCCCGCCCAAGCGCCCTAGATACTCGCCCCATTAGCCACAGGACCGCATCGCCATGATCGTTGTTCATCATCTCGGTGTCTCCCAGTCCGAGCGCATCGTGTGGCTGTGCGAGGAGCTCGCGATTCCATATTCCCTGCAACGCTACGATCGCGACCCGACCACGCAGCTCGCGCCCGCGCAATACAAGGCGCTGCATCCGATGGGGATTGCGCCAGTCATTACCGACGGCGAGATCGTTCTCGCGGAGTCCGGTGCGATCGTCGAATATCTGATTGCCAGATACGGCCACGGCCGCTTGGCTGTAGCGCCCGACCAGGCGAACTTTGCGGACTATCTGTTCTGGTTGCACTTCGCCAACGGCACGCTGATGCCCAGCGAATTGACCGTACTAATCGCCTCGATGCTGAAACTGGAGGAGGGCAATGCGCTGTTGACGGTGCTCCAGGCTCGCAGTCACCGGGCATTCGAGTTGATCGAGCGCCGCCTTGGCGAAGTTGCTTTTTTTGCCGGCGATGAATTGACCGCGGCGGACGTTATGATGCTGTTCCCTCTGTCGACGATGCGGGCTTTCACGCGGCGCGACCTTGGGAACCTGCCGCACCTCAGGGCGTATCTGAAGCGCATTGGCGAACGGCCCGCCTATCGGCGAGCGATGGCGAAGGGGGATCCCGGGTTGGTGCCCATGCTCGCCTGAGGCCCACACCTGCGCCCTCCGAGCTTGCCGTCCGGCGGATAACCGCATCAAGCAGCGACCCTTGCCGGAGCGTCCCGGGCGCGCACCCGACACCGGCATCCTAAGAAGAGTGCGCGATCACCTCATCGGCGAAGCGCCGCAGGCTTTCCTGCTGCTTGGCAAGTTCGGCCGTGCCCGGATAATAGATCTGCCATGGCTGCGCGATGAGGTGGGTGACGCCCTGCGCCTCGAGCCGGCGGTAACCGGCGGGATCAAAGACATCCGCCGGCGTTGCCATCACGTCAAAGGGCAGATGCTCGCGGCCGTATGCGCGGCGGTAGCCGCGGATCTTCTCGATAGTGGCGACGATTTCGGCGGACGGCTGCCAGTCGGAGAGCCAGCCATCGCCGAGCCGCGCTGCGCGACGATGTGCTGCGTCTGACATGCCGCCGACCCAGAGCGGAATTGGCGCGACCGGCTTCGGGTTCATCTCCAGGCGATCGAATTGGTAGTACTGTCCTTTGAATTGCACGTATTCGCCCGTCCACAGCCGGCGCATGATCTCGATCATCTCATCACAGCGCTTGCCGCGATTGGTGAAATCCCGACCCAAGATGGTGAATTCATCGCGTGACCAGCCGACGCCGATGGACGGCATGATGCGGCCGCCGGAGATGACGGAGAGGGTTGCCAGGGTTTTCGCCACCGAGAATGGATCGCGCATCGGCAGCACGAATGCGTTGGTCGAGAAGCACAGCCGCTTGGTCACGGCTGCCATCGCCGCGATCGTGACGAACTGATCCGGAAACTCGGTGAACTCGGGCCAGCGACGCTTGCCATCGGCAGTGTAGGGATACGGAGTCTTGGGCGTTTCGGCGTTGATGATGTGATCGGACAGCGTGGCCGCCGCCCATCCAGTCTGCTCAGCCGTGATGGCGAGCGGAACGATGTTGGGCGTCGGCGTCATGAACAGCGACAGCACAAATTTCACGGCGACCTCCGAAGCGCGGACAGCAGATGTCGATGACAGCGCTGCGGATGTTAGCGCACGGGCATTAATGCTGGGCACGACCATTCAGATTAAGAACAGTCGCCGCAGCGACCATCTGCGCTGCACGGAGCGGCCTGCGGTTTTGCCGCCGCGCGCGGCTGGCACTTTCCACAGGTTGCGCTTAGGCTGAGCCCCATGAAGTCAAAGAACGAAGCGGAACTGTTCAAAGCCGCGTTGCGCGCTGGAATCCGCTATGCCGAGGGTCGCGGAGCGGTGGAGTTCGAGGCGACTGATTCGGCCAGCGACAAGGCACTCTACGTCTACCGGCTGCTGGTACACGACACCATCATCGCGCCCATGCCGGAAGATCAGGTCGGCGAGAAGACGATTCGCCACCGGCTGGCTTCCTGGTACGCGCACCTGCCCGAAGGGCATCCGCTCAAGAGCGGCTAACTGCCGACGAAGACCGCTGCGGCAGGCGGTTGGAATCGCGCGTCGGACAGGTGGCGCGCTCTTGAAGCGACATCGGCTGACCGGCAGACTTTCCGGGTAGCGAGTCACTCCCGGGGGATTCACCATGCGCACCGTTGTCTGCGCGCTGCCGCTTGTCGTGACATTCGCCTGTGCGGCAGCGCCCGGAGCCACCCCGCTGACGATTCCTTACCAGCTGAGCCACTCCATGAACATGGACCCTTCGCCGGATCCGGACGGGAAGCGACTGGTCTATATCAGTGTGACCGCCGGCAGAGAGCAACTCTTCACTATGGATGCGGATACCTCCAATGCGCTCCAGGTAACCCACGACGAGGCGGATCACGAGGATCCCGCCTGGTCTCCGGACGGCAAGAAGATCGCTTACGTTGCGATCACCAAGTCCGCAGAGCGGATCTACACGATGAATCCCGATGGCAGTGGCGCGCAGGCGATTTCACCGCCTACGGTGCGGGCGATCCACCCGTCCTGGTCGAGCGACAGCCGGCGGGTCGTCTATTGCACCGATGACGACCTGCACCCGCCACAAAAGAATGATTCGGATATCGACGTCGTGGATCTGGTGAGCGGCACGGTGACGAGGTTGATCAGCGGCGGAGTCAATACGTATCCTGCTTGGTCGCCGGACATGAAGCACATCGCCTTCCGGCGCATGATCGGTCCGATGAATTCCGAGGTGTTCGTGGCAGACGGCGACGGCAAGAATCCGCGCAACATCACGAACCACCCCGCGTTCGACGGATGGCCGGCATGGTCACCCGACGGCAAACTCATCGCATTCGCCTCCGATCGAAATCACCGCTACCAGATCTTCGTGATGAATCCCGACGGCAGTAACGTACGACTGGTGGCGAACACCGAAGGCCGGGCCACAGTGCCGAGATGGGCGCCCTCCGGCAAGGTCCTGTATTTCACGAACTGCGTTTCCAAGGACTATGGCACTGACTGCGAAATCCTGGTTTCCAAGCTACCCCGCTGATCGGGTGGTGCCGCTGCAGAGAGAGATGAGTTTTGGCGTCCCCTTGGCGTCGCCTCCCGTCGGGCGGATGCCCTCGGGAGCGTCGCAGCTAAGGTGCTGTGGGCGCGCGCTGACGAGTCAGAGCGCGGATTGACTACTGATCCGGCCGCGGCTTTAGGCGCAGGCTCTCATTAGCTCAGCCACCTGCCGACGGATGCACGCTCATGAGTCTCGAACGAACTGAAGGGTCCCCCGATTCGCCGATCAGCGGAAACCGTCCCCCGTACCCGGGTGCGCAGACCAGCAAACCGCGAAACTCCGCCGAAGCCCAAGGCACGTCCCGCGATGCTGCGCGCCATGACGATGCGGCGGGCAGCGACCGGACACCGGGCGAGGCGCCCCGTCAGCAGGACGTCAAATCGAAGCCCAAAGAGTTCTCGCAGATCAAGCTCGAAATGGAGGTTCGTCTGCCGGCCCTGGCGGATGACGCTGACGTCGGCGTCGAGAAGGAACAGATTGTCACGCGCGACGGCAAAGCGGATCTGGGATTCAGCGGAGTGCTCCTCGTCTCGGCGGCACCGGCCTGTGCGTCGAACGGCCACTGGAAGGAGTATCGGATTTATCAGACGAACAGCGGGAAGCACGTGTTTTCAAGGGTGACGCGCACGGTGTTCGTGGATGAGCATGATGGACACGATGCGGACGTGTTCGACCCTGCTCCATCCTCCGTACCGTCGCAACTGCTGCGCAGCGCGCGTGAGATGGCGCGATCGCGGCCGCTGACCTGGATGGATGCAGCGGTGGCCTTCTTCGGCTATGACCCACTCGCCAAGACTCTCTATCGAAAGCTCAGTGTTCGATTCGAAGAGCGGATCTAGCGGAGCAAAGCGCGCAAGCGGCGGCGGGTTTCCGACATTGCGGTGATTCCCGCCCAGAAATTGCGTGGTTGACTGATGGCGTTAGCGACCAAGGGATTGGCACTTCGTTAGGGCGAGCGCTGAGCCCTGGGTTTCGTTGTACCGCAGGTCATTTTGCGAGCCTGCTCGGTGGCAACGCTGAAGGGGCGGCGCCAAGCGTGCCCTGGCGACACTTCACAATGAGTGACGGCCGCGCGCGTGCACTATGAGCAGCCCCTGGGCGCGCCGATCTCGGGCACGTTGCAGCAGCAGCTCCGCCACGGCTTCGCGGGCATCGGTTTTGGTGGTTGCGGCGGGAAACTCAAATACTTCAGTCGCGTCGAACGGGTTTGTCACTCGTACCATTTGTGCCGCTGGCAGCTCCGCAGGCATTGCGGGCGCGGGGGCGGCAACGACCGCGGCCAGGCTTGTGCGAACCGGGGCAGTCGGCAGCCGATCTAGCGCGCGACCCGCGACCGCGGCCGCGATCCCGACAGCGGCGACAGTGAGCGTCAGGTTACAGAGGCGATCGATTCGCGCACTGCGTCTGATGACCGCATTTACGAACGCGGACGGAGGTTCGGGCACGTTCTCGGTCACCCAGGGCGAGGAATTGTTCCGATCAGATCCGTCGAAGGGCATCGGTGGCTGTGCCGTTTCCATGGCATGCTCAAGCTCGAGCAGCTGTTCGGCGGTGACCGGGAGCTCAACCGTTTCGTCGAACGGAACGTTGGGGGATTCCAGCGTCGGACCTTCAAATCCATGGGTCATCGTGACACCGCGTCTGCCAGTTCCAGTCCGAACATGATCGATCTGTTATGCATTTCTTATACACAACCCGGACCGTCAACGCATCCTGGCGCGCGATGATTCCGCAGGCGCGTGTGCACTGTATCCCGGTTAGCGGCGGGTTATGTGAAAATAGAGCCCCTGCCGGGGCAGCAATTCGTCAGCGCCAGCGAGGTTGCCTTGGGTTTGAGATTCCGCTCCCGGGGTCGTGATGGTTGGACACGGTGCGCACCCCACTGCCGAATGGGGTTCGCGGACCCGCGGCGCTCGCGGCGTTTTGCACGCAGTCCGTTCCCTCGGTCAAGGCGGGGTGACGGGACGCCACGATGATTGAACTCGAGTCCGGTTTGCACCCACCTACTTTCGTGGGCATACGCTGCGATTCGAACCGGGGCGAAGCGGCATTGAGCCCGCGGCGGTCACGCTTCATCGCGGCAGCGCTCCTGCTCGTGCTGCCGATCGCGCTGGCCTCGCAGCCCGGCTGGGTGGCGGAACCCGGGATTCAGAGTCGCCTCGCGGCCGGGGAAGTGGTGGTGCAGGCTGCGAGCGAGATCGATCCGGCTGCCCCGCGGGGTCGCGCGCGCGCGGCGGTTCGCATCAACGCCTCGCCGCAGGTCATTTGGAGCGTCATGACCGATTGCCAGCAGGCGATCGTTTTCGTACCCGGCTTAAAGCGATGTCGCCGACTCGATGGCGCCCCGGACGGGCGTTGGGAGAACATCGAGCATGAGGTGCGCTATTCGTGGCTGCTGCCTACGGTTCGCTATGTTTTTCGGGCGGATTACGATCGACCACGCCGCATCGACTTCCATCGGATCAGTGGCGATCTCAAAGCGGAAGAGGGCACTTGGTTGCTCACGCAGACCGCCGACGGCACGGGGACGGTCGTTCAGTACGACGTTTACGTTGATCCGGGATTCTGGATTCCGCAATTTCTGGTCATGCGTTCTCTCCATCAGGATCTGCCAGCCGCGCTCAGCGGCCTCAGAGACCGCGTCGAGCATCTTCAAGCGCCGCGTTGAGGTGCTGCGGGTGCGGTCCCCGGAGGCTTCAGCAGAGGCTGACATCCAGCGGCCGCACCACCGGAACAGTCCGAGCTGACCAATGGCAGCATCGGGCTCAGCCCGCAGATCCATAAACTCAAGCGGTTTGGCCTGCCCGCGTTCACGGCAGCGGCGGCCTTTGGGGCTCTGACCATCCGACTTGGGTACCATACAAGCCGGCGCTGCTCTTTGGCGGTGCTGATCTCGCCCGACAGATTCTGTATTGCTGCCTGTCACTGGGGCGTGTTGGCCGCCACACACGGTTGCCTGAATAGTTGCAGGTGGTCGGTTTCGACAGACCGCGAACTCGGCTACTTCGAGACGCGAAGCGAACCGCCATTGCCGAGGTCGAGCATGTCCAGCCGAGTCTTGAATTCCAGGGTCTGCGAGCGAGTGCCACTGCATGAAGGGTTTCTGCGCCTGTATCGCTACGTCTTTGACATCGAAAAACATGAGGGCGGGCGGGAGTTGATCACCCGCGAGGTCATGGAACGTGGCGACGCCGTCGCCGTCCTCGGTTACGACGCACAGCGCGACGAAGTAGTGCTGAGTAACGAATTTCGCCCGGGCGTAAAAGCTGCCGGCGAATATCCGTACCGTGACAACCTGGTGGCGGGAGCCATAGATCCGGGCGAAACCGCCATCGATGCCGCAGTCCGGGAAATGCATGAAGAGGTGGGTCTGGAACTACGCCAGCCCCTCGTCATTCACCACGGGGCATTCGTGAGCAGCGGCGGCACATCCGAGCGCATCGCCCTGGTATTCGGCTCGGTGGATACCGGCAACGCCGGTGGAGTTCACGGAAACAGCGACGAACAAGAAGACATACTGACGGTCGTGCTTCCCGCCCGGGTCTTTATTGCCCGAGTGCGGGCCGGGGAGATCAACGACCTGAAGACCCTCGTCGCTGGATACTGGTTCGCGGAACGGCGAGCCAGAGACAACGAAAACGCCTGCTAGGCGACGATGCGATGACCGTGTGTGCGCTGTACCTGATCGGCCTGTCGCAGCACGACGTCCACAGGCACGCCTGCGGCACAATTTGTGGGTCGGCGATTCAAGCTCCGTGTGCCGCGAGCCCTGCATGAAGCCGCTGTCGACCGGGCTGAACGTTCTGGCATGGCTTTTCATCCGCCTGCCGCTGGGCTTTTCGTTGCCGTTTGCCGCGATGTCCATCTGGTGGATATTCGGTGGTTTCGCCTGGGCCAATGCCCACCTGGCGATTCCGCTGGTGGCGCAATTCAACGCCGGGCTCGCTCTACTGCTGCCGGAGGCAATCAACGCAGCCCTGACCAGCGATGTGTCCGCCTTTGTGCACGCGGCATTGGTGATCGCATTGTTCGCGATCGGGTTCGTGGCAGCCTACAACGCATCCGCGCTCATCAACTGGACGCTGCTCAGGCTGCATCTGAAGCCAAGCGGGTTTGAGCCAGGGTCGCCGAAACTCGCCGCGGCCGAAGTAGATGCCTCAGGTCCATTCCAGAACACACGGCGTATCGGGATCGTGCTCGCAGGTGGAGGGGCAAAGGGCGCGTATCAGGCCGGCGCGATGAACGCCATCTATCGATTCCTTGAGCTGCATAATGCTCTGCACAAGGTGAGCGTCATTGCGGGCACCTCGATTGGCTCGTGGAATGCGTTGTTCTGGCTGGCAGGCCTGATAAAGCCAGCAGGAACCTGGAGGGAGCGAGGCGCGCATGAACGGTGGTGGCGCGCAATCAGTGCCAAAGCACTGACGGCTCCCTCCTGGTACGTGCCGTTTCTCCGCAATTGCTTTCTCTCGGACCTCCCGTGGCAGCGCAGCTTCGACACGATTTTTGGAACTGCGGCCGTGATCTCGCATCTGGCAGATTCGCCGGTGCACTTTTACTTTACGCGTTCCAATGTGCGTACCGGCGAGTTGGAGTGCGCGACGAATAATCCCGCGCCGCCGCACATTCCGCGCGTGACTTACGACATCATAGATCCCAAAAGCAGTCCGCGCGGGTTCCTGCAGTCCGTGAAAGCTGCGGTCTTCGCTTCGATGGATCTGCCGCCGCTCTTTCCGTACACGGAACTTAATGGCGAGCTGTTTGAAGACGGCGGCGTGATAGACAATCTGCCAATCGCGTTTCCGGCCATCGAGGGCTGTGACCTCGTCTTCATACTTCCGCTGAATGCGAGTTTCGAGGAGACTCCGAACGAGCGCTCCATCTTGGCGAGATTCGTGCGCGTCATGGACGTGCGCCAGGGGGCACTCGAAAGAGGCGGCTTCAAGCTCTTATACCTTTACAATGAGATTGCTGCCCTGCGCAGGCAGATACCTGGCGCGCCAGAGGCACATCCGCCAGCGCCATCTTCCTACGAGCCGCTGGCCTTTGCGCTGCAGCGGCACAACGCCATTATCAATGTCTTCGCGGTATGCCCTCTTAAATCCTTTGTCGAGCAAACCCTGAATACGGTGGAGCTGTGGAAGCATGTTGAGGCTGGGATCGCCTTTGATGTCATGCGCGAGGCGACAGAAAACCTGTTGCCGAACTTCAATTTCGACCATCAGGAGGGGGTGCGGGTCGCGCTGGTGAGCCGGGAGGGTCACGTGAGCTGGGATGCCAACTTCTGAGCGCGCAGTGGAATCGGCCGCTCGTTCAAGACGGCGCTTCGCGCCAGCCAAAAGGTCTCTCTGGCGCTAGATCAGCAGGTGTGCGACGGTTCGGCTTCCGCGCCTTGAATTCAGCCTTTCAAGCCAGCGAGTTTACTGTGGGTGCGCACCGCATCCTGCTCGGTGAGCTCCGGGTCCTCGCGCAATAGTTCTTCGAACTTGGCCGGGAGCAGTGCGGGGCTGAAGTAAAAGCCCTGGTACTGGTCACAGCCGAGCTTGGCGAGCAACTGCAGCTGCTCGGGGGTTTCCACGCCCTCCGCGATCACCTTGAGGCGCAGGCTGTGGGCGAGGGAGATGATGGCGCCCACGATGGAAGCATCTTCCGGGCGCGCAGTCATCTGCTCGACGAAACAGCGGTCAATCTTGAGTTTATCGATCGGAAAACGGCGCAGGTAGCTCATGCTCGAGTAACCGGTGCCGAAGTCATCGACCGAAACCAGCACACCCATGCGACTGATGGCTTCGAGGATATGCACCGATTCTTCCGCATCGCTCATGACCGCGGTCTCGGTGAGCTCGATTTCGAGGAGACCGGGATCGAGCCCCGAGGCATCGAGAGCGCGTCGAATCTGACCCACCAGGTCCACCACCCGGAACTGCGAAGGCGCAAGATTGACGGCGACGCGCAGGGGGCGTGGCCCACTCTGTTGCCAGATCCTCCCCTGACGACACGCCTCGCACAGTACCCACTCACCGATGGCATCGAGCAGCCCGCACTCGTCGGCGACCGGCATAAACTCGGCCGGCAGCAGCACCCCGCGCCGTGGATGCCGCCAGCGGATCAACGCCTCGGCGCTGTTGATGCGGCCGCTCGCCGTGTCGACTTTGGGCTGGTAGTGGAGTTCAAATTGCCCGCCACGCAGTGCATCGTGCAGCTCGCTCTCGAGTTTCACGCGCTCCTGCGTGACCGTGCCCATGGTCTCGGTATAACACTGCACGTTGTTACGGCCGCGCTCCTTGGCGTGGTACATGGCGGCGTCCGCGTGTGCCAGCAGCGCATCGATCGTCGCGCCATCGTGCGGATAGAAAGCGATGCCGATGCTCGGCGAGACGTGCACGTCGATACCCAGGAGCCGCATGGACGGCTCCATCACCTGCAGCAGGCGCTTGCCCATCTCGAGCGCCTCGGCGCGCGTCATGGGTCCGTCGAAAACGATGACGAACTCGTCTCCCCCGAGACGCGCGATCGTATCGACGGCACGGATGGCTCCCTTGAGTCGTACCGATACTTCGCACAGGAGCTCATCGCCCGCGTGATGGCCCAGGGAATCGTTGATGAGCTTGAAGCGATCGAGATCCAGCACCGCCACTGCGAATTCATGGCCCTGGCGGTTCGCCTGGGCGATCGCCTGAGTCAGGCGGTCTTCGAGCAGTAAGCGGTTGGGCAGGCCGGTGAGCGAGTCGTGGGAGGCGAGGTGGCGCAGCTGTCGGTTCGCCGTCTCAAGCCCGCGAGTGCGATCGTGCACGACCCGCTCGAGGCCCTCGACGTGGCGCTTGAGTGCGCGCGCATTCTGCCACTTGCGACTCAGGGCGCTCGCCGACTGCAGGATCTCGATCGGCTCGAAGGGCTTCTTGATGACGATGAGCTTGTCGGAGCGTCCGAGCCGCGCCAGCAGCTCCATCCAGTCATAGTCGCTGTAGGCCGAACAGACCACGACCTGGATCTCCGGGTCGACCCTCCAGAGGTTTTCGATGGTTTCGAGCCCGTCCCAGCCGGGCGGCATGCGCATGTCGACGAAAGCGACCGAGTAAGGGCGCCCCTCGCGCAGCGCCCGCCGCGCCAGCTCCACGCCCTCGCGTCCCTGCATCGCCGTGTCCACATCGAATGTCGGACGCGAGGGCGCCGACTGCGATTCGCCGAACAGCGCCGCTTCCGCCGCCGAGATCTGCGTCTGGTCGCGGCCCGTGAGGATCTTCCGGTAGTCCTCGTGGATGGCCGGATTGTCGTCGATCATCAGCAGGCGGTGAGTCAACAGCTCGGATTCATCGGCCATGGGGCGGCTCCGCCCGGGTGAGGGGCAGCGTCAGGGTGAAGGTAGCTCCCTTACCGGGTCCGGCGCTCTCGCCTGACAGCGAGCCGTCGAGGTCCCTGGCGGCGAGTGCGCAGCTGTGCAAACCGAAGCCGTGGCCGTCTTTGCGCGTCGTGAAGCCATGGCTGAAGATGCGCTCGAGATTCTCAGGCGGAATGCCGACGCCGGTATCGATGACGGCGACGACCAGCCTGCCATCGGCCGCGCGCACGCGCACCGTCACGCGTTTCTCCGCGCAGGGTGACTCATCGCAGGCATATTTGGCGTTGCGGATCAGGTTCACCAGGATCTGCAGCACCTTGTGCTTGTCGACCGTGATCAGCGGCACCTCCTCGAAGTCGCGCATCACGCTGACGCCATGGCGGCTGAAGGCTCCTTCGTTCATGCGCAGGCTGTCCTCGATGAGGGTGCGAATATCGACCATGTCGGTCACGCCGCCACGGCGCGCGTAACTCTGCTGCATCGCGACAATTTCCTTGATGTGCTCCACGTTGGCGCGCAGCACCGCCAGTTCCTCGCTGGCCACATCACGCTCCGCGATCAGCTCCGCGGCGAGTTCCTGCAGGTACGCGGGCACATGCCGACCCTGCGGGCCGGTCAAAAAGGAGGCCAGATCGGACGCATGGTCGTTGAGCAGGGCCGCAACGCGCGCAAGCCCAGCGCACTTGGACTTCTTGATGCGCTCGGAGACGATACTCGCCGAGACATTGACGCTATTCAGTACGTTGCCGACGTTGTGCAGAACGTTGGTCGCGACATCGGCCATGCCGGCCTGCCGCGAGGCGATCAGCAGCTGCTTATGCACCCGCTCGAGCTCCTCTTCGGCGCGCCGACGCTCAGTGATGTCTTGGATCACCGCGAGAGCCCCGAGGGGCTGGCCAAGCTGGCCGACCATGCGCTGCGCGCTCGACAACACGGTGCGGCGTACCCCGTCTGGCCGGACGACGACGTACTCGGCGTCATGCACCTTGGCGCCGAGCAGGGTGCGCGCCAGCGGACGATCCTCCCGCGGGACCGGCGTGATGCCATCCGCGAGATAAACCTGCGAGGTCAGGGGATAAGGATTGCGCGGCCCCGCGGGGGTTTCGGACGCCGCAATCCCGAACAGCTCAGCTGCCGCACGGTTGTGCTGCGTGACCTGACCTCTGACATCGCACGCGACTAATGCAATGGGGAGCTCCGCGATGACGGTGGCCAGCAGTGTCTGGTTCTCCAGCAGGGCGGCTGCCATCTGCTTCTGTGCGGAGATATCGAGCAGAAACTCGACCGAGCATTCCGCTTCCCGGCCGTTGCCGCTCACCAGGGAGGTGGTTGCATGAACCCAGAGCGCGCCGCCGTTCTTGCGCAGATAGCGCTTCTCGGTATCCAGGTGGGCAATTTCTCCGCGCCACAGCCGCTCGAGTCCGGTGGTGGTGGACTCAAGATCCGCCCCATGCGTCAGAGTCTCCATGGACTCAGACTTGAGCTCCTCGGCATCGAAGCCAAGCATGGCGCAGAAGGCCCGGTTGCAGTGGCGGTAGCGGCCGTTGCGGTCGGCGAAAGCGATGCCGACCGGGGCGTCCTCGACCGTATTGCGGAACAAAGTCTCTACATTCCGGGGGCGCACGTCCGCCGTCAGGGTTTCCAGTTCCAGCCCGTCAAAGCTTCTGTCAGCGCTGTTCATCGGCTGCGACCATCTTTTCCCGGTGCTGCACCGTACGAATCAGGGAACGCGTCTGCCGCGGATTACGTCACGTCGATGCAAGAAGCACGTCACACATCAGCCACAAGTGTGATCCAGCGCTCAGCCTGGGGTCTCGATATCGGGCTCCAGCGCAGCGTTGAGCCTCAAGGTTCGTACGTTCGGTGGTCTCGCGCCTAGAAGATGTTGTGTGCCCTGACGTAGTGCTGTGACGACATGCTTGTACGGGAAATGCCTACAGCCGCACGACCGCCCTCTCCTTAGAGTGAACTTCGCCCGGAAACACGGCGCATGGCAGGAGGGACCGAAGGATGCTCAACGAGCGTGGTTCAGCAAGCGGAGCGCGTGTGGTGTCTGTCCGTGGGGAATTCCAGACCGCCAACGGCGCGGAAGGCTCGTTAACTCGCCGCGGTCGCGGTGGCGCGCCGGTCAGGAGCGCAGCCCCGGAATGGTCGCGCGCCGTGAGCCTGTATCTGCAGTCGTCTTTTCACGAGAACTCAGCGAAATTAGGCAGTGGACATTACGCATGATCACCATAGTGCTCATCATCCTGGTCCTGGTGCTCATCGGCGCGTTACCGACGTGGCCCTATAGCTCTCAATGGGGGTTCTATCCCAGCGGTGGGCTAGGACTCGTTCTGATCCTCGTGCTGATCTTGTGGCTCATGGGATACGTCTGAAGGCCGTACCGAACACAGCGCCTCAACCCGCAGGAGCGTCTGCCTTCAGGGGAGCGTCGCTCGGAAAGCGGCGATGTGCCGAGCCATGAGAATGTCACGCTGCGGATCATTCCCCAATTGAAAAACGTGCTCGCCGACTTCGACAAATCCGAATTTCCCGTAGAAGGCGATGGCCCTTGAATTGTGCTCCCAGACGCCAAGCCATACGACCTGCGACCGATGGCGGGTCATTTCCTGCATGCAGGCCTGCATCAGCTCCTGAGCAACGCTTTTGCCGTGGAACTCCCGAATGACGTACAGCCGCAGAATCTCGCCCGCAGTATCGGCCACAATGCAATCGGGCACTTCACCCCAGCGAAGCTGCGCAAATCCCACCATCCTGCCGTCGTGCTCGCATAGCAGGGTGACCCTGTTCGGGTCTGTAATTTCCTGCGCCTGGAGCGCTTCGCCGTAATGGGTGCGGCAATGCAAATCCATGTCCTGAGGGGCGTTCGCCACGGCAAACGCGTCCCTGAACGTCTCTTCGGCGAGCGCTGACAGCTGCGCGGCATCAACGCGTTGAGCTCGTCGGATGTTAGGCAATCGAACCTCCGCGAATGGTTGGCGGGCAGCCGCGCCGGCCGCCTGTCACGACGTCTCGTCGCAGACACTCTGGAGCCCAAGCCGTAGCACCAGCGCAGCGGTAGTGCGGGTATATTCCGACATCAGAAAGGGTTCGCTGCTGACTGATAAGACTTGACGGCACTGGAGATTTGACCCGTAAATGACTCGCTAACCTCAAGATTTGAGATCAGGCAGCTGTTTTGTCAACCAACCCTAATCTGTTCGAGCTCCTAGTGGATACCGTACAGGATTACGGGGTGTTCATGCTCGATCCAGAGGGACACGTGCAAACCTGGAACGCAGGCGCGCGAGTCCTCAAGGGTTACGAGGCCAACGAGATCATTGGCCAGCACTTCTCGAGATTCTATACGGAAGAGGCGCGCGCCTCGGGCTGGCCGGCGCACGAGCTAAAGACGACGATGCGGGAGGGTCGGTTTGAAGACGAAGGTTGGCGCGTGCGCAAGGATGGCTCACGGTTCTGGGCCAACGTGATCATCACGGCCATGCGCGAGCCGTCTTCCGGCAAGCTCGTCGGCTTCTCGAAGATCACGCGCGACCTCACGATGCGTCGCGCCTCGGAGGAGCAGCTGCGTGAAAGCGAGGAGCGCTTTCGGCTTCTCATCGAAGGTGTCATCGACTATGCCGTGTACATGCTTGATCCCGCCGGAAGAATAACCAGCTGGAATACTGGCGCTCAGCGGATGAAGGGTTACACCCGCGATGAGATCCTGGGTAGGCATTTTTCCAAGTTTTATCCCGCCGAGGACATCGCCGCCGGCGCCCCGTGGGCGGAGCTCGCCACGGCACGCCTGAAGGGCCATGTCGAGAGTGAAGGATGGCGGGTTCGAAAAGACGGCTCGAGGTTCCTGGCGCGTGTGGTCGTCACCGCCATGCACGATGCGGAGGGGCGATTGCGTGGTTTCGCCAAGGTCACGCAAGACCTGAGTGCGCGAGAACACGCCATGGAACTGGAGCGTGCGGTTCAACACGTCAACGAATTTATCGCCATTCTGGCGCATGAGCTGCGAAACCCACTGGCGCCGATTCGCAACGCCGTCGCAGTGATGGAGCGCGCGCAGGGCGATGGCTCCACACAGGCATCCATGCGCGAGATCATTGCACGCCAGGCGAGCTACTTGGCGCGCATCGTCGACGAGCTATTGGATGTAAGCCGGGTGACGCGCGGGACCTTCGTGATCGAGCCCAGAGCCTCGGACGTGGTCGAAGCGCTCGATCGCGCCGTCGAGATGGTGCGTCCCGAAGCGGGCCGGCTGCACCAGACGCTGCATATCGATGTTCCGGCCGCTCCCGTCACAGTGCTCGGGGATCCCGACCGGCTAGTGCAGCTGTTTGCGAATCTGCTCACCAACGCGGTGCGCTTTACGCCTGCCTCCGGGCGGATCACCGTGCGCTTGCGGGTCACTGACAGCGGGATCGAAGTTGCAGTGACCGATACGGGTCGTGGCATTGCTGCCGAAGATCTGCAGGGAATTTTCGGTTTGTTCGTCCAGGGGAAGGAGGCTCTCAATCGGGTGGGCGGTGGTCTCGGGGTGGGTCTCGCACTGGCGCGGCGCATCGCGGAACTGCACCGCGGAACGATCGAGGCGCACAGCGCAGGCCCCGGGAGAGGTAGTGAATTCATCGTGCGACTGCCCCGCCATGAAGTCGAAAGCACGGTGGTACAGCTTCGGCCCAAGCCGGCCGAGCCCCCACAAGTCTCCAAACGGGTGCTCGTCGTCGACGACAATCTGGACACCGCCAACACCCTCCAGCTCCTGTTGCGATCGCTGGGTCACGAGACCCGCGTCGCCAACGATGGAGCGAACGCACTGAGGGCGGCCGATGAGTTTCACCCCGATGTCGTTCTGCTGGATATCGGCATGCCGGGTATGAACGGATACGAGATCGCGCGTCATTTACGTACGCGCAGATACGGACGCGTCAAAATCGTGGCCATCACTGGCTGGGGAGCGGAGGTCGACCGAAAACGCTCCAGCGATGCCGGTTTCGATCTGCATCTGGTCAAGCCCGTGGATGAAAGCGAGCTTCGTCAGCTCCTCATCACTGGAAGCGGCAAGCCATGACGGAGCGAGACTCGCGTTGCCATACGAGCGCGCGTGACTGCGACAGGCGCGCACGCGGCCGGTGGCGAACCGTGCAGCGTCATGAGCGTGTCGGCTGAGTTCGGCAGACTCGCTACAGACGCCGCGTAAATCGCCGGCAAAATGGGCCACGCGCGAGGTGCATGATTGCGAGTGGCAATTCGCTGTTCCGTTGGTAATCGGACCGAGGCTCGACGGATTGACGGAGCGTGGGGGCGAGGAAGTAAGCCGGGCCCCATTGGTCGGTGGGGTGGCGCGGCAACCGCCAATGTGTGATGCCTGATTCAACGCCGCCCCCTCGGAAGACGCTTGCCGGCCTGGCAGTGCAGCCGCCCGTCAGGCCGATGCTCGCCAAGCTCGCCGATGAGTTGCCGCCAGGTGACTACCTGTACGAGCCGAAATGGGATGGCTTTCGCGCCATCATCTTTCGCGGCGACGACGAGCTGTACATTCAGAGCCGTGATACGCGCCCGCTCGATCGCTACTTCCCGGAGCTGCACGAGGCGCTGCTCAAGGCCCTGCCGAAAAACGTCGTGGTCGATGGTGAGATCGTCATCGCCACTGAGCACGGTCTTAACTTCGATGCCCTGCAACTACGTCTGCACCCCGCCGAATCGCGCGTCAGAAAGTTAGCGCAGGAGACCCCCGCGTCGTTCGTGGCGTTCGATCTGCTCGCGCAGGGAAAACGCGATTGGATGGCAGAGCCGCAGACCGAGCGCAGGACGCTCCTCGAGCACTTGCTCGGTGGGGCGAGAGCGCCGCTGTATCTTACCCCGATGACACGCGATCGAGCTCGCGCACTCGACTGGCTCGCGCGCTTCGAGGGAGCCGGTCTCGATGGCGTCATGGCGAAGCTGGCGTCGGCGACCTACCTGCCAGACAAGCGCGCGATGATCAAGGTCAAGCATGTGCGCACGGCCGATTGTGTCGTGGCTGGATTCCGCTGGTACAAGAGTGGCACCGACGCGGTAGGGTCCCTGCTTCTCGGCCTGTACGATGCTGCCGGCGTGTTGCAGCACGTCGGTGTCACCTCGTCCTTCACCATGCAGATGCGGCGCCAGCTTGCCAAGGAGCTCGCACCACTGCGAAAAAATGCCATGCAACAGCACCCGTGGCGCGAGTGGGCCGGTCCTGAGGCCTCCTCGAGCCGCATGCCGGGCGCGCACAGCCGCTGGAGTGCGGGCAAGGATCTGTCGTGGGAGGCGCTGCGAGTTGAGCGGGTCTGCGAGGTCAAATACGACCACATGCAGGGCGAGCGCTTTCGCCACGCGGCGATCTTCCTGCGCTGGCGGCCCGACAAACTGCCGAAGGACTGCCGCTATGATCAGCTCGAAGTCACGATGCCCTACGAGCTTGAGTCAATTTTCTCGTCGGGATCCAGTGGCTCCTGAGGCGGGCGTAACTCTGCGGGAACGTGCTGCAGGTTGACCCGGATGCGCGTCCAGGTGCTGTAGCGCCCGCGCATGACGTCAACCAGAATGTCGGCCGGCGCAAGATGCTCGACAGCCTGCGGATGACGGACTTTCCAGCGCTCGAGACCTGCGAGCGCGTCGGCCTTCTTGCGCGCGCGCCCAATCTCCACCAGCGGCAGTTGCCGACGCCTTGAGGGCTGAACACGAGGAGGCTCGGAGGCAGCGCGCTTGTAGTGGGGTGGCCAGGGCGCATCGCCCAGGCCCTGCCGCTGGAAAAGCTCGAGCAGCTTTGTGAGAGAGCCAGGATGCGCATCGATACCGGCGTGTACATCACCGAGTCTCTCGTAGCGGGCGGGCATCGACTTCAGCGTGAAATCAGCAGGATCGCAGTCCGGCACCTCAGTCCAGCGGAGCGGCGCTGACACGCGCGCATCCGGCGTCGGCCGCACCGAGTACGCGGAGGCGACGGTGCGATCCTTGGCATTCTGGTTGTAGTCGACGAACACGCCCTGACGTTGCTCCTTCCACCACTGACTGGTCGCGAGCGCCGGCGCACGGGCTTCGACCTCACGCGCCAGCGCGAGCGCGCCGCGGCGCACCTCATCGAAACCCCAGCGCGGCTCGAGTCGTACGATGATGTGCATGCCGCGTGAGCCCGAGGTCTTCGGCCAGCCGACGAGCTTGCAATCCTCGAGCACCGAGTGAACCACTTGGGCGACTTCTCGAACCTGCTCCCATTTGACCCCAGGCACCGGATCCAAATCGACTCGCAGCTCGTCGGGATGTTCGAGGTCCTCCGCACGTACCGCATGAGGGTGCAGCTCGAGGCAGGCGAGGTTGGCGAGCCAGGCGAGCGCGGCCGCATCTCTCGGGACGATCTCCTGAGCCGAACGACCGGAAGGGAAGTGAATCTCGGCAACCTCAATCCAGGGCGGACGGCTCGCGGGCGCCCGCTTCTGGTAGAAGTGCTGCCCCTCGATGCCCTGCGGAAAACGTACCAGCATGTTGGGACGGTCGCCCGCGCCCCGCAGCGCACCCTCGGCTACCGTGAGGTAGTAGTGCACCAGGTCGAGCTTTGTGTGCTGGGGCTGCGGGAACAGCACCTTATCCGGATTTGATACGGTCACTTCGCGCCCGGCTGCGAGAACGATTTCCACGATGCGATTCCGGAGAAACTTAGATGAAGCTACCCCGAATCAGCGCTTGGCGAAAGGGTGGGACGGTAGGGCGCAGGCAACGGAATGCCACGCTCCTTCACAGCGTCTAGACCGTCGGCAACTCGGATGAAGCGGTTGGTATGACTATGCCGCCCCGCGTTCCGCCTTCCCGTAACTCGCGCGACCGATCGGTCTGACTGGTGGCTCCCCGTGGCTCATCACTGCCGTTCAAGACCAGGGACATGCTGACACTGCGATCGCCGGCAAGCGCGCGGCGTACGACTCCGCTGGAAGACTCGGTGGCGTGGCCCAGTTCGCGAGCAATCTCGTACGGTCGAAGCACGAAATCGACACAGCCCGTCTCGATCGCACTGATGGGCATGCTGGAGAAGCGTGCGGATCCCGGGTACTGTGCAAACGCCAGGCCGCCGCTTTGTCTGATCGCTCGCACGCCAACAGCACCATCGAAGCCAACGCCGGAGAGAACCACGCCAATGGCGCAGGCGAGATGCTCGTGCGCCAGTGAAGTGAAGAGGGCGTCACCGGGATGATAGGGGCCTTTTGTTTTCTCTCTGGGTGTCAGGCGGATATAACCAGCGGCGATGACGAGGGTGGCATCGAGTGGCACCAGGTAGATATGACTGCGCTCCACCTTGACGTCGTCGTGCGCGCGCAACACCGAAAGATTTGGCCGCTTCGCCATCCTTGCGGGCAGCGACTTCTCACGACCCTCATCGGGATGTTGGACAATGATGACGGCCGCCCTGAAGTCGGCCGGTAGAGCAGACAGTAGTTCGGACGCCGCCTCGAGGTCACTTGCATCGGAGGCTACGGCCACGATAGGAAAGCTGTCCATCACGCCCGCTGAGACTCGCTAAATCACGTCGGCAGACTGCCGCCGACGCTACGTGCCGTTTCTCCGGCTGTCGGTGCGTTAGCGAACACAACCTCGCTCGCCACGGCGGGGACGTGGCCGAATCGGAGCTCTGAAGGAGGCTGCCAACCAGCGAGATGGACGGCTCTCAGTCAGCTACCGAACAGACATCCGGCCGCAGCGACGGTTAGCTTAAGGTGTCATGGCCGGAGTTCGGTGATGTTCGCTGAGAAATCGATTGGCTGGGACACACTGCGCTCGCCGGGGCAGGGCACGTGGGCCATGTAAGAACCCGTTACACCTGGCGCACGGGTGACGTCCTGTGGTTGCCCGCCGCAGTCGGCGTGCGTTCCTGCCAGCCGCACGATGTCGTACGCCCATTGGAAATCTCGCTGCCCCAGTTCGCTGACACCCTATGAAGCAGCTCGTTGTCTTTGATCTGGATGGCACATTGGCGGCAAGCAAATCATCGATCGATGAGGAGATGGCGCGGCTGCTCGGTTCGCTTCTGGGTCTGGTGAAGGTGGCCGTCATCTCCGGCGGCGCCTGGCAACAATTCCAACGGCAGGTGCTGGCACACCTTGCTCCGGGCGACCGTCTTAGAAATCTGTCGCTGCTGCCCACCAACGGTGCGCAGTTCTTCGAGTATCAATCCAGTTGGCAGCGGCTTTATTCGGAGGACTTCACCGCTGCGGAGAAGCTGAAGATCATCCAGTCGCTACAGCGCGTGACCGATGCCGCCAGTAGCGACGTCCCAAGAGTGTGGGGCGATGCCATCGACGACCGCGGAAGCCAGATCACTTACTCTGCCCTGGGACAACAGGCTCCGCCCGAGGAAAAGCTCAAGTGGGACCCTGATTTCATCAAGCGAAAGAAGATAAAGCAAACCCTCGACACGCTAATCCCCGAGTTTTCGGTGCGCCTGGGGGGAACGACGTCCGTCGACATCACCAAGCACGGCATCGACAAGGGCTATGGAATTCGCAAACTTTGCGAGATCCTGCATATCCCGATCGGGCGGATGCTTTTTATTGGCGATACCGTCTTCCCGGGCGGGAATGACTATGCCGCTAAAGAAGCGGGCGCTCTGTCCATCGAGGTAAAGGATCCGCATGAGACCAAGCGTGTGATCGAGGCTATCGTCGCCTGTCTGGTCTGAAGTGGGAGCGGCTTCGAGATAAGGGTCCGCGTGTCACATTCTGGAATCGGCGCACCGCCCCCGGGATGACCGACGCTGCGCCTGCGTCGATCGGCCGGAGAGTCGCTCTGGCCGTCTCAAACGACCTGCTCCACTGCCAGTGGCTGGGACGTTGACGGCGTGCGGCGGCCTGCCTGCAGTCGGGCGTAGGAGTTGCTGATTCGCGTCGACCACACTTCAAATGGATCCCAGCCCGATGGCGGGTGCGACTGCTTGTCGTCGGCAGGCGCTATTTGGGCGGCTTCTGCGGCGATTACGAGCGACCTGCGGTAGGTAGTGGCAGTCTCTTCTGCTCGGATCGGCTTCAACTTCCGGTCCTCGCTATCGTTTCTAGGGCTCCGTCTGCCTCGAGGGCGCATACGCCCATGGTCGGCTGGAAGAACTGATGCTTGCTGCGACCGTGGGCCTTCGCGTGGAACAGAGCGCGATCCGCATTCCTTAATAGCGTTGCGGCATCAGCACCGTCATCGGGATACACGCCCACGCCCACACTCACGGTAACCCGCAGGGTCTCATGGTCGATCCGATGCGGTCGGCTGACTGCAGCAAGTATCTTGTCAGCGGTGAGGACCACATCTCCGGCGCGAGCCACTTCCGAGAGTAGCACTACGAACTCATCGCCTCCCTGACGGCTGACAGTGTCTGAGCTGCGCACGCAGGTCAGCAGACGCTGCGCAATCGACTTCAGAATCTGATCGCCGATCGCATGACCCAAGGCGTCGTTAATGTGCTTGAAGTGATCGACATCCAGGAAAAGAACCGCGAGCGAGTTGCCATGACGTTGTGCCGACGCCATCGCCTGTTGCAATCTGTCGTTCAATAACATGCGATTGGGCAACTCGGTAAGAAAATCGTGTTGCGCCAAATAGGACATCCTGAGTGACATCGCGCGCGCCACACCGACGTCGTGAAAAACAATCACCGCACCCGTTACTTGCCCGCGGCGGTCTTGAATTGGAGCCGCGGTATCTTCAATAGCTGCCTCATAGCCGTCACGGCGGATCAAGACGCAGTTCGAACTGAGTGCGACGGTCTTGTTGTGCAGCATGGCTATTGACAGAGGATTCAAGGCTGGCGCACGGCTTTCGCCGTCGACGATTCGCAATACCTCTTGCAAGGGCCGGCCGCATGCCTCTTCTCGGGGCCAGCCGGTCATACTCTCCGCGACCGAGTTGAGGTAGGTGATATTTCCCGCGACATCGGTGCTGATGACGGCATCGCCGATCGAGTTGAGCGTCACCTGTGCCCGCTCCCGATCCCGTAATACGGCTTCCAGATGGGCCGAGCGCGCGAGCATGGTGTTCAGAGCCTTCAGCAAGGAATAGTCGTCGAGACGTTCTTGCAGCAGGTAGTCGTGCGCTCCGTGCCGCACGGCAAGCTTCGCCACGTCCTCATCGCGTAAGCGGCACAGCACTAGGATTGGAACGTGGGGCGCTGCGCGGAACAATGTGTCAAAGGTCTCGATGCCCTGGCTGTCCGGTAGGAAAACATCGACTACAATTGCGGCGATCCCTCTCTCTCCGGGACGATCAAGTCGTTTGCTTGCTTCGCTACAGCGGCTCACCCATTCGATCTTGAAGGGACCGTCGAGCGACTTTGCCAGCGCGCGTCTCACGGTCTTCGCTTCCGCCATATCCGGCAGGACTAGAAGAATGTTGCGGGACACAAGCACCTCACCCACACGCCGCTGTGGATCTGCGCCCGAGGATGCGCCACGCAGCCAGGGAGTCTGTGCGTTACCGTACACGGCCTCACGAGCACATCTTCTGTGCGCGATCCGGGAGCCCATCGGCCGTGATCATCCCGCCGACGCTACCGGTCACGAAGCACCGCGTGGTAGGCGGCGAGCGGAGCTGTAGCCCCAGCGATTCCACAGATAATTCCACCCGCAGCATCGATTGTTCCGCTGCGGCTGAAGAACATCCCGGCAATGACGGCGCCGGTGATGCACAGAAACAGATCTACGGCGATGCCGGCGCCGCTGCTGTTGCAGAACCGGTAAGTGAAGGCGCAGGCGGCAACTCCGATCAGAATGAAGACGATGATTGACATAGATTGTGTCCGTATCGCCGCGGGGACCGGACCCTGGCAAGGGTCGCTGAGGCCCTCCGGTTGAGCCGGCTAAGGTGCAGCGGAGCGTGCGCCGGTCTCTGCTGATGCCGCGGGGCGATCGCACTAAGCACGAGCCACGCTTCGGCGCGCGAGATACTCGATCGCCAGCAGCAGTAGCGCTCCCAGGACCGAAACAAGCAAGCTCGGCGCGCTGAAGTCACTGTGACTGGCTGACGACACCGCGACGAGCGGACTCAAGAACCAGCCGCCGAGCGCCGCACCGACGAATCCGACCACGACGTTGAGTAGAATTGCCTCCGGTGTTCGCATAAGTACGCTCGCGGTCCACCCGATGAGTCCACCGACCAGGAGCCAGATGACGAGGTTCATAAAAATGTCTCCTGCGAATGGCTAATGGCGAACTCATAGCCTCTTCCCGGATGCGTGCGGCGCATGGGATGCCATTGCGAGCTTCCACTCATCCGCCGACGTCTTCCGTACGCTTGCGCACATGAGGGCAACCATGCTGTCGTTGGGACGTCAGGAGTGTGCGGCGGCGTACCGATCGGAGCGCGGGCTTAGGGCATAGTGGTGTCGAATCGGCTAGCAGGAGTCGGAAGCGCTTGACGGACCGAGCAAAGAATCCGCGGAAAGAAAGGATCCGCGAAGTGATCCGGGGAGCGGACCTTCACCATGAGCGGGGCAGTCGCTTCGCGCCCGAGAGGCTCGATGCGATGAGCATGACGCAGCGGGCGGTTTGCTCCCTTTTAATCGTTGACGCCCACGGTGCGGGCGGGAGTCACCCTACCAATCGCAATGACGAGGCAATTCTACAGGCCGCACCGCTGGCTACCTGGGAAGATGAGGGCGGCGCGACAGCTTTTGCCCGGTAGGCTGTGATGTCTGCGTTGCGGTTGAGCCGATCTCGAAAGCCCAAGCAAGGCGGCTCGGGGAGCCTGCCTCGCATATTAGTGGTCGATGATGATGTGGAGAGCGCCGATTCTCTCGCCGCAGCTCTGCAATCCGCGGGATATGGGGAAGCGCGCGTCGCCTACTCCGGTGCGACCGCGCTCACTTTGGCGGGCGCGTTTCTGCCCACAGTGCTGCTCGTGGATCTCGATCTGCCGGACATGAGCGGCCATGACGTCGCCCGCCTTCTCTCTCAGCATCCCAAGCTGCCAAACCTGAGAATGATTGCATTGACCGTCAGCAGTGAGCACCCCGGCCGCGAGCTCGCGCGTGAGGCAGGGATCGAACGCTACCTTGGCAAGCCTGTTGACCCGGCGGCGTTGGAGGAGTTGTTCACCCTTAATGGTCCGGGGACGCGCAGCTGAGCGTACTCATGCCCTATGTCGGTGGTATTGGAGAGCCACTCCGAGCGTCGACGTACCCGTGACGACCCAATCCGTCGGGGCGTCATGGGGGCGGGGAAAGATGGTCCGAAGTTCCAGTTCGTGCCAGCGGCGATTGGGCTCATCAAAATAACGCGCCGTCTACTGCACTCTCGTGCCGACCGCCTCATTCACCAGGGTCCAATGCGCGCCCTTATCGAGCGATATTTCAAACCGCGCCAGATGTTTGTCGCGGGAGACGAAAGTATAGATCTCGCGACCATCGGCCACCCCGCCGCTGCGTCTTGTTACTTCAAACTGCCTCGTCCAGACATTCCCATCGACATGGAAGACCTCTTCATGTGGTCCCCCTTCCGAGCCCACGTTTGTATATTTGAAGGTCTTGTCGACGTCATTGTAATAGAAGAGGGAAACGTCATTGATAATGCGGCCGTCATCGGGATTGGGCTGCAGGCTCAGATATTCGCAGGCCAAAAAGGTGCCGTGGGGAAGAAAGGAGCATCTTGCGTCGTAGTCGTCCGTTCTGGCATGGCCAAACTGCGTTTCTTTGGTCTCGATGCGGACCTTCCAATGTCCCGCCCAGAACAACGCGAGTTTACCGTGCGGGGATGACGAGTCCTGAGCCGCTGCGTTGACGGTCAGAGCCAGCAGGAAGGTTGTAGCCAGGGCAACCAGTCCACGTACGAACGGGTTATGCATACCCAGCAGCTCCTTTCCAGATTTTACAGCGCGCCTCTAAAGGTTCAGCGCACGGCCAGTCAAACCACAGGCGGATTTGAGGGAGCAACACCCTAAGCGTGCTCAGAAGTTCCACGGCGGACATCGTAAGGCAGCGTCGCGGCCGCACCAGTCGATTGTGGCGGATTACCCCGCACTTGGGACGAACTGCTGCTGTTTCGGGGCCGGCGGAGCTTGGAAGACTGCGATTTCAACTCCGCCCTCGGTGCTCGGAAGAAGGAGTGGTCGCGGCGCCCGGTCTATTCAGTAGTTAAGCTCGACTAACGTTTATGACAGACCGTCACGTCAGGGTACTCTTCTGCGGGCTGTTCATGGACATCGAAGATTGGATCATGTCTGCTGCCGGAGCTCTCCGGGCGCCGGCAGGCCGACCTTGTGACAGAACGCAGCAAAGCGCGGATCGTCTTTGAACTTCAGCGTGAGGGGGTCGCTTAGGAGGTAAGTGATTTCCGTATCGCGGTTGGTCCAGGCGCGCTCCAGCCACTCGAAGGTCGCGTTCGCGTCATTGCGCAACGAGAAGATGCCGGCTATCGAGTAGGGATAGTCGTCGGCATACTTCCCGACTACTGTCTTCACAGCAGCGTCCGCCGCTCTCTGGTCTTTGCCGATCTGCAGCGCGGCAGCAACCGCCAGGTCGTGAAGAGGTCCGGGAGGCTCGTGCTGCGCGGCGGCGAGCGCTGCGTCAGCGTCGCCCCGCTCGATTTCGATGGCGGTAAGCATCTGGTAGTTGGTCTGGCCCGCGGGCTGAAGCTCAATGACCCTGCGGATCGCCCGTTCGGCCTCATCGAGACGATCGAGCGCGAAGAAAGCGTCGGCGAGGTCGCGGTACCAGTCCGCCCGCAGCGGGTCGTTGGCGATCGCTTGCTGGATGAGTTCCACGCAGCGCCCGTTCTC
>DATHMN010000043.1:0-12105 GCA_035487135.1 Steroidobacteraceae bacterium
TGGTCTTAAGGTGGGCTGGCTGATCAGTCCGTCGGTCGACGGCGAACTCGGCGCCATGATCGTGCGTCGTGCCGGGGCCAGTGTCATCCGCGGCTCCTCGACCCACACCGGCGCGCGCGCACTGCGCGACTACTACCAGGCGCTGGTGCGTGACAACGTCTCGCCGATCATCACGCCCGACGGACCGCGCGGCCCGCGCTTCAAATTCAAGCCGGGCGCGCTGCTGCTGTCGCAGATGTCCGGGCGACCGATCCTGCCGATGGCCTATGCCGCCTCACGCGCCTGGCTGATCAAGTGGGACAAGTTCGTGATCCCGATGCCTTTTGCACGCATCGTCCTGGCCGTGGGTCCGCCGGTCTACGTGCCACGCGTGACCGACATGGCGGCGCTCGAGGGCCTGCAGCTGCAGATGGAGCAGGAGCTCAAACGCCTGTTCGCGCTGGCGCGCGCCTCCCTGGAACGGCGCCCCTAACCAGAAAGTTTCGGCGGCACGCCGCTGCATTCTGTTAAGTCGCGAAAGCGAGCCCGAACAGAGTCTTAGCTTGTGTTCCTTACGCAGTGTGCGAGAATCCTGCGCAAGCACTTGGAAAATAGCGGTCGTGAATCAGTGAGTCCGTGACGGCGTGTCACGTCTCAGTGCGAACAAATGACTAGGCTGCGTTCCTTGGGGCAATGGGAGGTCTGGAACTCCAATGACGACTCCGCCGCCGGACAAGCCGGCGGACTTCTCCGCATCCGACATTCTCTCGGCCGACGCCTGGACGGGACGCAAACCTGTGCTGGGAATTGACGTCATCTGCACCAAGATCGCGGTCGACTTCCAGAACATGCAGCGCGACTCCATGGAGGAGTGCGTGCGACGCAACCTCGAGTTGCTGCGCGGCGCGAGTGGGGCGGACTGCGCCTTTCTCGCCGGACTGAATGCCGACGACGGCACCATCGCCGGCGTGCAGCTGGCGCGCAGCGCCTTCGCCCAATGCCACCCCGAGGGGTTGACCGGCACGCCGGTCGAGTCGCTGCCGTGGCTGCGGGGGCGCCTGGAGCACCTGCGGCTGTCAGAGCTGCGCGATACCGGTGCGCCACGCAAGGAACAGGCGGCCGAAGCCGCCAAGTTCGCCGAGCTGCACATCGGCTCGATCCTGTTGGTCGCCCTGCGGGCGCAGGGCAAGCCCGCCGGATTCCTGGCGCTCACGCATACGCTGCCGCGCGGGGCCTGGGACGTCAACCTGCAGCTGCTGATGAAGCTCATCGGCACGAGTCTTGCGACCGGCCTCGAGCGCATCCGCATCGAGGCGCGGCTCGCCAAGCTCGAAGAGCGCACCAACCTGTTCCAGGCCGCGGCCAACGACGGCCTGTGGGATTTCGACGTCGAGAGCAACGAGGTGTACTTCTCGCCGCGCTGGAAGGCGATGCTCGGCTACGGCGACGATGACATGCGCGGCTCGCCCGACTGGCGCAGCCTGGTGCACCCGGACGACCTCGGGCGCGTGCAGGCCGCGATCCGCGACCACGTGGCCGGCAAGACGCCGATCTTCGAGAGTATTCATCGCATGCGTCACCGCAACGGCGAGTGGCGCTGGGTCATCAGCCGTGCCACCGCGCGCGTCGACAAGCACGGCCGACTGCTGCGCCTGGTGGGCGTGGAGCTCGACATCACCGAGCGCAAGCTGTACGAGGAAGCGCTGTTCCGCGAGAAGGAGAGCGCGCAGATCACGCTGCAGTCGATCGGCGACGGCGTCATCACCACCGATGCCAACTCGACCATCGACTACATCAATCCGGTGGCCGAAGAGCTCACCGGCTGGCGGCTCGAGGATGCCATGGGACGGCCGGTGGAGGAGATCTTCCGCGCCTTCCACGAGGAGACCTGCGAGCCGCTCGAGAACCCGCTGTCGGTCTCGATCCGCCGTATCCGGCCGATCAAGTCGGTGCGGCCGATGCTGCTCATCCGCCGCGACGGCAACGAGCTGTATGTCGAGAGCACCGCCGCGCCGATCCGCGATGGCTCCGGCCACGTGGCTGGCGGTGTGCTGGTGTTCCACGACGTCAGCGAGTCGCGCGAGCTCAACCGGCGCCTGTCGTATCACGCCAGCCACGACCTGCTCACCGGTCTGGTCAACCGGCGCGAATTCGAGAGCCGCCTGGACCGCGCGCTGAAGAGCGCCAAGGCGCGCGAAGCTTCCTACGCGCTCTGTTACCTCGACATCGACCAGTTCAAGATCGTCAACGACACCTGCGGCCACAGCGCCGGCGATGCGCTGCTCGGTCAGGTCGGTGCGCTGCTGAAGTCGAAAGTGCGCTGGCGCGACACGCTCTCGCGCCTGGGCGGCGATGAATTCGGCATTCTGCTGGAGAGCTGCTCGCTCGATGAGGCGATGCGCACCGCCGAGACGCTGCGCGAAGGGGTGCGCAATTTCCGCTTCACCTGGGAAGACCGCGCGTTCCGCCTCGGCGCGAGCATCGGCGTGGTGCCCATCACCGCCGACAACGAGGACGTCGCCTCGATTCTCTCGGCCGCCGACAGTGCCTGCGCCGCTGCCAAGGAAAGCGGCCGCAACCGCGTGCACAGCTTCGCCGAGAACGACATCGAACTCATGCGCCGCCGCCGCGAGATGCAGTGGGCGGCGCGCATCAACGCGGCCCTCGAGGAAGGGCGTTTCGAGCTCTATCGCATGGCCATCCAGCCGCTGCAGCGCACCGAGATCGGTGCTCACTACGAGCTGCTGCTGCGTCTCAAGGATGAGACCGGTCGCATCGTGGCGCCGAACGATTTCATTGCCGCCGCCGAGCGCTACGGCATCACCCCGGCCATCGACCGCTGGGTGATCGAGAACGCTTTCCGCTGGCTGGTGTCGGAAGCCGACGAGCGCGAGAAACTGCTGCAGTGCTCGATCAATCTGTCCGGCCAGAGCCTGGGCGACGACAAGTTCCTGCCGTTCGTGATCGATCAGTTCCACAAGAGCGGCCTGGATGCCTCCAAGATCTGCTTCGAGATCACCGAGACCGCGGCGGTGGCGAGCTTCTCCCAGGCCAACCGCTTCATCCAGGCATTGAAGGAGCTCGGCTGCAAGTTCGCGCTGGACGACTTCGGCACCGGCCTGTCTTCGTTCGGCTATCTCAAGCACTTCCCGGTCGATTACTTGAAGATCGACGGCAGCTTCGTGCGCGAGATCCTGCGCGATCCGATCGACCGCGAAATGGTCCGCTCGATCAACGAGATCGGGCATCTCACCGGCAAGCAGACTATCGCCGAGTTCGCCGAGAACGCGGAGATCATCCAGATGCTGACCAGTCTCGGTGTCGATTATGCGCAGGGCTACGGGATCGCGCAGCCGCAGCGCGTGTTGAAGTCCGCCGTCGCCTAGCCCCTGCCTGCAGCGCACCGCCGCGAGCGGCCGCGGTAAGATAGTCGGCATGGGCCGCCCGCGGAGTTCAGCATGATTTACTTCCTGGCGCTGCTGCCGGCAACGGCGTTGACCATTGCCGGCTACTTCGTTCTCTATCTTGCGTCGCGCTCCGAAGGTGGCTTGCGCACCTTTGGGCGCTACCTGGCTTTCTGGGCATTCACGCTCGCGGGGCTCGTGGTACTCGGCGCCATCTTCGCCGCGGCCCACGGGCATGGGCGCTGGCGCGGCATGCACGAGCACTGCCCTTGGGGCGCTGCGCGGCTGGAAGGACCCCGCGGGCCGCCGCCGCCGGGGGCGCCGCCGCTTCCTGCGGCCCCGGGCGCTGCGGATTCCGGCAGCCCGCCTGCGGCCACCCACTAAAGGTTCGCGCATGCGCGCAACCCGGACTGCCGTGAGTGCTGTCGCCGGAGTGGGCGATGGTTGATGCCGGGGTGATCCTGCGGCGCTTTGAGGCGCCGGACGAGACGCGCGTGCTCGAGCACGGCAAGTTCGAAGTCGTCACTCTGGGTGGCATGACCATCGGTCGCGCAACCTATCAGCCGGGCTGGAAGTGGTCGCTGCACGTCGGACCCGCGTTGGGACTGTCACGCTGCCCGGTCGAGCACGTCGGGCTGGTACTCTCGGGACGGGCCACCGCCGCCTTCGAAGATGGCAGCGTGATCGAGCTGCGCGCGGGCGAGCTGTTCTACATTCCGCCGCAACCGCACGACAGCTGGGTCGTCGGCGACGAACCCTATATTTCGCTGCACTTCGCCGGCGCCCATCACTACGCGCGGCGCTGACGTGCGCCGCCTGTGGATCTACCTGGCAGTGACTTTCGGCATCACCTGGCCGCTGTGGTGGATGCTCGCGCGGCAGATTCCGCCCGGCAGCTCACCGCTGGCCACGGGCGGCGGCACCGCGCTCTACGTGCTGGGCGGACTCGGCCCGACCCTGGCCGCGTTCGTCGCCGTCGCCCTGACCCCGCAACAGGGCACGCTGCGCGAATACGCGGCACGCCTCATCCGCTGGCGGGTGAACCCCGGCTGGTATGCGGCAGCGTTGCTCGGACCGGCGCTGCTGGCCTGCGTGCTGGAACGCGTGACGCTCTGGATGCATCCGCTGCCGGCCCAGTCGCTGGCGCCGCTCGCGCAAGTGTTCACGCTCTTCCCGCTGATGATCGTCGGCGGCGGACTGGAAGAGCTCGGCTGGCGCGGTGTCGCACAGCCGCTGCTGCAGCGGCGCTGGCCGCTGCTGTGGGCGTGCATCCTGGTGGGCATCGTCTGGGCGCTTTGGCATCTGCCGCTGTTCTTCCTGCACGGGGTGACCCAGTACGGCGCCAATTTCCTGCCATTCGCTGTTGACGTGCTCGCCAACGCGCTGCTGCTCGGCTGGCTGTACGCCAACACCGGCAGCATTCTCCTGTGCGTGCTGTTTCACGCCGCGAGCAACACCTCTACGGCGATGGGCCTCGCGCTTCCGGCTGGCGCCCCACACGCGCTCTGGCTGGGTGCACGGCTCGGCCTCGGGGTGCTGCTGGTGCTCTTCACTCCGCGTCCTGCTGGAGCCGGCCGCGCTCAGGGCGCGGGGGCGGGGGCGTAGAAGTAATAGTCGGCGCTGTACGGCACACGCAGCTCGGAGCTCTGGGGGCTCACGCTGCAGGCCTGTTGCGGGGCCTGGCCACCGTGCGTGTGCAGACGCTGAATGGTCGTGACCGGCGTCAGCCGGCCTGCACCGCTGTGCGTCGTCACCGTCACCAGCAGCCAGGCAACCGACTTGCCGTCCGGTGAATCAACGTGCGCAACGGCTTTGCCGCTCACTTCGCTGCCATCGTTCAGGCGCCAGCTCGGCCCGGCCGCATGGTGGCCGATGACGACGCCGTGCAGATCGCGCAGCACCGCCGCCGGCGCCTTGAGGGTCCACTGCGCGCCGTTGGCGGCGCACACGTAGATCTGCACGCCGGTGGCGTGCGTACGCAGCAGCAACTGCTCGCCGGCCGGCACCTGCAGTGCCTCCGGGACCTGGGGCGCGCTGGATCCGCCGGGCGCTGCGGCCGCGGCAGCGCACAGCAGTGTCAGCGCGGCGAGAAGTGGTGATCGCGGGTTCATGATGGGCAGGACCTCCGGTCGTGATGCGGCGCTCAGGCGCCGCCGAATTCCAGGCGCATCGACAGATCCACCGCCCGCACGTGCTTGGTGAGTGAGCCGACCGAGACGAAGTCGACACCGGTCTCGGCGATCTCCCGGACGCGCTCGAGCGAGATGCTGCCGGAGGCCTCGAGCTGCGCGGGCGCGCCGCGCTCGCGGTTGACGGCCACGGCCGTGCGCAGGTCGGCCAGGGAAAAATCATCCAGCAGGATGATATCGGGGTGTGCCTGCAGCGCCTCGTGCAGCTCGCTGAGTGACTCGACCTCGACTTCCACGCTGATGCCCGGGGCGCGCTCCCGTGCCGCGGCGATCGCCGCGGTGATCGAGCCGGCTGCGGCGATGTGGTTCTCCTTGATGAGCACGCGGTCGTACAGCCCCATGCGGTGGTTGTCACCCCCGCCGCAACGCACCGCGTACTTCTGCGCGCTGCGCAGTCCGGGCAGCGTTTTGCGCGTGTCGAGGATGCGGCAGGCCGTGCCGGCAAGCGCCTCCACATAGGCGCGGGTGATGGTCGCGGTGGCGCACAGCAGTTGCAGGAAGTTGAGCGCGGTGCGCTCGCCGGTCAGGACTGCGCGCGCCGGTCCGCGGATGCTGAACAGCGTCGCACCGGCGCTCACTGTCTGGCCATCGTGCGCCTGCCAGCTGAGCTGCACACGCTCATCGAGGCGGCGGAAGGTTTCCTGCACCCAGGGGCTGCCGCACAACACCGCGCGCTCACGCGTGATGACGCTGCCACGCACCTGCTGCGCCGCCGGCACCAGCGCCGCGGTGACATCGCCGCTGCCGATGTCCTCGCGCAGCGCGGCCTCGACCTGGGTGGCGAGATCGCTGGGCAGCGCGGGCACCACTGGCCGCGGGGTGTTAGTTGCCGATGAACGGCAGGCCGTGGCTGGCTCCTGCCATGCACATGAGCATCGGGATCGACAGCACGAAGTTGATGCGCGAGGCGGTGCCGGCGATCTTGCGGGCCTGCGCCTTCTCCGTATCGGTCGCGGCGACGATGCCGAGAATCTTCTTCTGATTCGGCCAGATCAGGCCCCACACGTTGAACAGCATGATGGTGCCCAGCCAGGCGCCGATACCGATCGTCAGCAGGTATTGGTGCGGGGCGGCGCCGGCGACGGCGCCGAGCGAGAAGGCGCCGAGAAAGTTGCCGCCGCGTGCCAGCAGCCAGGCGCCGCCGAGCCAGGTGGCCAGCGCCGCCCAGCGGAACCAGAACAGCGCGCGCGGTGCGACGTACTTGGTGATCCCGGCGCCGCCCGGGCCACCCTTGTCGGCGGCGGCATCGGCCAGCGCCGGCGTCTGCGCCACATTGAAGTAGTAGAGGAGTCCGATCCAGAACACCCCGGAGACGATGTGGAACCAGCGCGCGAGGCCCAGTTCGTAGAAGTGCGTGCCGCCGATCAGCAGCGCCAGAACGACGGCGATGACGATGCCGAGAATCAGCGACTGCCGGTGGTTGTTCAGAAGATTCATGGCGTTATAACTCCAAGTTATTGTTTCTATAGGAGGCGGCGCTCAGCGGCGGTTTGAAGAATAGGCGAGGCACCCCCATAATTCAACGCAAGCTCAGTAGCAGCGTGCGGCAGGTGCCGTAGCGCCCAGGTGGTGAATACGGTTGGAACCGACGCCGACGCGCACGGAGCGTCCCCCCTCTCCGTGCATCAACGTCTGCAGACTCGATGAGCGCGGCTACTGCATCGGTTGTCTGCGCAGCGGGGAGGAGATCGGACGCTGGCTGTCGATGAGCGCGGCGCAGCAGTGGCAACTGGTGGCGCAGCTCGCCGAGCGGCGGCAACTTACGAGGTAACGGCAATGGATGTGGTCGAGAGGATCAAGGCGGAGCTGAATTCGAGTCCGGTAGTGCTGTTCATGAAGGGCACACCGGACTTCCCGCAGTGCGGTTTCTCCGCGCAGACGGTCGCGGCACTGCGCGCGGTCGGTGCGCAGTTCAAGCACGTCAATATTTTCGAAGAGCCGGAGCTGCGCGAGGCGCTGAAGCGCTTCTCCAACTGGCCCACCTACCCGCAGCTGTACGTCAACGGTGAACTCGTAGGCGGCTGCGACATCGCCCTGCAGATGTATAAGAGCGGCGAGCTGCACAAGCTCGTGGCCGAGGCCGGCGGCGACAAGTAACGCGCGGCGCGCCGCGCCGCCTGTCAGCGGTCGGTCACCGTGCCCAGCTCGGGCGCGGCCTGCGGCTCGCTCAGCCAGCCGAGCGCACGGGCACGTTCCTCGGCCGCCTGATGGCTGTCGCGCAGGCGATTACACACCAGACAGAAGATCTCGGCGCTGCGCTCGGCGTCATAGCGCGCGTTGTGCGCGCTGCCGGAATCCCACTCCAGACCCGCCACCGTGACCGCCTTGGCGAGTACCGTCTGGCCGAGTGCGGCGCCGGCCAGGGTCGCGGTGTCGAAGCAGGAAAACGGGTGGAAGGGGTTGCGCTTGACGTCGGCACGCGCCACCGCTGCGTTGAGGAAGCCCAGATCGAAAGCCGCGTTATGGCCGACCAGGATCGCGCGCCGGCATTGATAGGCGCGCACCGCATGGCGGATTTCGCGGAAGACGCGCTGTAGCGCATCGCGCTCGGGCAGTGCGGGGCGCAGCGGATGGTGTGGATCGATGCCGGTGATCGACAGCGAGGTCGGATCGAGCCGGCCGCCCTCGAACGGCTGCACGTGATAGTTGATGGTCGCACCGCGGCGCAGGATGCCGTCGGTGTCCATGTCGATGAGCACGGCGGCGACCTCCAGCAGCGCATCGGTGGCGGCGTGGAAGCCGCCGGTCTCGACATCGATGGCCACCGGCAGATAGCCGCGGAAGCGACGCGCCATGAGCGCTGCGCCCGGTGCCGGGACGAGCGCCGTACCGGTACTGTCGGCGAGCGGCGGATTGCTCATGCGTCGATCTTAATGCACGCCGGCGGGGGCGAGGCGCCAACCGATGCGATCGCCGGCCCGCAGCGGTACCAGTTCGTCGCCCGCGAACGGGTAGCTGGGCGGTACCTCCCAGGCCTCTTGCAGCAGCGTGAGCGTGTCGCGATTGCGCGGCAGCCGGTAGAAGTCGGCGCCGTGGAACGCGGCGAATGCCTCGAGCTGCTCGAGCGCACCGGCCTGCGCGAACGCTTCGGCGTACAACTCGATCGCGGCGTGCGCCGAGAAAATGCCGGCGCAGCCGCAGGCGCTCTCCTTGGCACGGCGGCCGTGCGGCGCACTGTCGCTGCCGAGGAACAGCCGCGGGCTGCCGCGCGCCACGGCGGCGAGCAGCGCGCGGCGGTGCTCCTCTGCCTTGAGCACCGGCAGACAGTAATGGTGCGGTCGCAGGCCGCCGGCGAACAGCGCATTGCGGTTCATCAGCAGGTGCTGCGGCGTGATCGTGGCGGCGACTCCGGCGCGTGCGCCCAGCACGAACTCGAGCGCGCTGCGCGTGCTGATGTGCTCGAGCACCACGCGCAGCCGCGCATGGCGCGCCACCAGCGGCGCGAGCACCGTGTCGATGAAGCGCGCCTCGCGCTCGAACACGTCCACTTCCGGGTCGGTGACTTCGCCGTGCACCTGTAGCACCAGGTCGAGCTCCGCCATGCGCGCCAGCACCGCGTCGATGCGGCGTACGTCCGTCACGCCCGAGTCGCTGTGGGTGGTGGCACCCGCCGGATACAGTTTGCAGCCGAGGATGCGGCCGCAGGCGTGCGCCCGGTCGATCTCCGCGAGCGGGGTCTGGTCGGTGAGATAGAGCGTCATCAGCGGCTCGAACTGCGCCGCGGCTGGCAGCGCCGCGAGGATGCGCTCGCGGTAGGCGAGCGCTGCGGCGGTCGTGCTGACCGGCGGAGTCAGGTTCGGCATCACGATGGCGCGCGCAAAGCGCGCCGCAGTGAAGGGCAGCACCGCAGCGAGTGCAGCGCCATCACGCAGGTGCAGGTGCCAGTCATCCGGGCGGCACAGCGTGAGTCTGGTCACGCCGTGGACTCCAGCGTCTGCAGCGCGTTCTGACGCAACAGCAGTTCCAGCGCCCAGCGCACGCCGAAACCGGTCACATCCGTCGGCACGTGCGCCAGGCCGCCGCTGCGGGTGGCCGCCGACAGGTCGACATGCGCCCAGGGAATGTCCGCCGGAACGAAGCGCGACAGAAAACGCGTGGCGAGGATGTGGTCACCCTTGCCCTCGACCGCACACTGCACGATGTCGGCGACCTTACTGTCGAGCTCCGCGTCGAAGTCGGCCTCGAAGGGGAAATTCCACACGCGCTCACCGCTCGCACGGCCCGCTTCCAGCAGCGCCGCAGTGAGCGCGGCCCGGTTCGTGAACACCCCGCTCATGCGCTCGGTGAGTGCGTACACGCACGCCCCGGTGAGCGTCGCGAAGTCGATCATCAGCCGGGGGCGCGTGCGCGCGGCGAGCGCCAGCGTGTCGGCGAGCACCATGCGCCCCTCCGCGTCGGTGTGAATCACCTGGATGGTGACGCCATTGGCGGCGCGCACCACTTCCTGCGGCCGGTAGGCCTGTGGCCCGATGTGGTTCTCGGAGATCGCAAGCCACGCATCCGCGCTGAACGGCGCGCGCAGCTCCGCCAGTGCCACAAGCGTGGCGAGCGCCACCGCACTGCCGGCCATGTCGGTGTGCATGTCGAGCATCGAGCGATGCGGCTTCAGGTTCACGCCGCCGGTATCGAACAGGATGCCTTTGCCGATCAGCGCCACATCCGCGCGCGCCGCGCGGCGCCGCCGCGCCGGGCGGTACTTCAGATGCGCGATGCCGGCGCCGGCGCCGGCGTTGCCGGCAGCGACCGCCAGGAAGGCGTGCGCGCCCGCGCGCCGCAGCGCGCGCTCGTCCAGCCAGCGCATGCCGAGTCCATGGGTGCGCGCCAGGCGCGCAATGGCGTCCCGATAGCCGCGCGCATCGAGGATGTTGGGTGGCAGCGCGGTGAGCCAGCGTGCCAGATTGGTGCCGCGGCCCACGGCCGCAGCGTAGCGCGTGTCCAAGCGCTCCTCGCCGAGCAAGACGATGCGGCGCAGCGCGTGCTCATCGCGCGCCGGCGCGCGCAGGCTCGGCAGGCCGAAGGCGTGCGCGAGTGCGGCCGCCAGCAGCGCCTCGAGCGCGGCGCGCGCACTGCTGGCGCTGCCGCCGGCGGCGAGGCCCACCACTTCCGGGTGGCGCGCGCTGGTTTCCTTGAGCATGCGCCCGGCGAGCGTCAGGCGTTCGAAGGCGCTGGCGTCGGCTGCCAGGTAGCCGAGCACGGCGAGCGTGTGGCGGCGATTGCTGAGTACCGTGGTGCGCACGCTGCCGGCGCGCGCCGGCGCGCGCGCATCCAGTTCGCGCCAGCGCGCGCTCTCCGGCAGGCGGCGCAGGGCGCTGGCACTGGGCGGATGCGGCACCATGACCAGCAGTGCATCGAGCTCATCGGCGTTCGCACGCGCGGCGTTGACGATGGCCGGAGCGTGCGCGCTTGGCAGCAGGAGCCCCCGGGCGCGCGCTCCTGCGCTTGCCGACCTCACTTGCTTTACCTGCCGCTGCTCGCCATCATTGCTCATTCTAACGCGACACGGCATCACACGCGCATGAGCAGCTCGCGATCGCGCCGTCACGCGGTCCGTCACTGCGCTAGCGCGAGCGCAGCGCAATGACCGAACCGCCCAAGCTGGAAGATCTCGATCCCGTTGAAACGCGGGAGTGGCTCGAATCGATCGATTCGGTGCTCAAGACTCACGGTCCCGAGCGTGCCCACTATCTGCTCGAGCGACTGATCGACTACACGCGCCGCAGCGGCGCTTACCTGCCGTTCAAGCCCAACACTGCCTACGTCAACAGCATCGCCGCCGGTCGTGAGCCGGAGTATCCGGGCAACCGCGCGCTCGAGCGGCGCATCGAGGCCTATATCCGCTGGAACGCGCTCGCCATGGTGCTGGCGGCCAACAAGGCCTCCTCGGAATACGGCGGCCATCTAGCGAGCTACGCCTCCTCGGCGACGCTCTATGAGGTCGGCTTCAACCACGTATGGCGCGCACCCAGCGAGCAGCATCCCGGCGACATGGTGTTCATCCAGGGACATTCCTCTCCCGGCGTCTATGCGCGCGCCTACCTCGAGGGGCGCCTCAACGAGGAGCAGCTGAAGTTCTTCCGCCAGGAGGCGAGTCATCCGGGGCTCGGTCTCTCGTCCTACCCGCACCCATGGCTGATGCCGGACTTCTGGCAGTTCCCGACCGTCTCCATGGGTCTGGGTCCCATGATGGCGATCTTCCAGGCGCGCTTCACGCGCTACCTCGAGCACCGCGGCCTGGTGCGGCCGTCCGATCAGAAAGTGTGGGCCATTCTCGGCGACGGTGAGATGGACGAGCCCGAGTCGATGGGCGCACTCACCATGCCGGTGCGCGAAGGCCTCGACAATCTCGTGTTCGTCATCAATTGCAACTTGCAGCGACTGGATGGTCCGGTACGCGGCAACGGTAAGGTCATCCAGGAGTTGGAAGCCGCTTTCCTGGGTGCCGGTTGGAATGTGATCAAGGTGTTGTGGGGCTCGCGCTGGGACCCGCTGCTAGCGCGTGACAGCAAGGGCCTGTTGCGTCGTGTGATGGAGGA
>DATHMN010000044.1:0-27693 GCA_035487135.1 Steroidobacteraceae bacterium
GATCTCGAACCTCCAAAAGCTCGGTGAATTCACTGGGAACGCATCATGGAACGCCACCTGCAATGGGGAGGTCTATCTGTGTACCGTCCTTCAGACGGGGAACGCGCAGGATTACAGTTGCGCGCCTGCGGCGCGGTAGAACTGCTACCGCCTAGAAACACCGTGAGGCGCCGTGGATCAACACACTGACAAGTGCACCGCCAGCTGCCACTGCGGCGCGATTCGCATTCATGTGCGGCGACTCCCTCGCACAGTGACGAGCTGTAATTGCTCGATTTGTCGTCGCTACGGCGCGCTTTGGGCGTACTACAAACCTGCTTCGGTCAGGATTGAAGCTCCGAAGGGCGGCTTATCGAAATATTCTTGGAACCGGAGGGTTCGCGACTACCACCGTTGCAAGCGCTGTGGTTGCGTTACGCACTACACGTACCGAAAGACGCAGCGTAAGACAACGCTTGGTGTGAACGCCGCCAACTTCGCTGCGTCTGATCTTGTCGGTGTACGGATCCGACACCTCGACGGCGCAAAATCTTGGAAGATGCTCGATTGATGGCTCTTGGAGGCTGCCGTGATTCGTTTGCGGCTTGGCGCCTCGGGCGCTGAAAGATTATTTGGCTCTCGGTGCTATCGAGCGCGGCTGACCAACCTTGCAGCTTCAGCGTTGGAAGTTACGCATGAGCGCATGCGCGCACCATGAGATCACTGCCGCAAGGAACGCCGGTGCCCTATGAACGCCCCGCCACCTGTAACGCTGATTAACGTCTTCACCGTTGATCCCGCCAGGCAGGATGAACTGGTCGACCTTCTCGCCCGGGCGACGGAGGCCTCAGTGCGCCACGCGGCGGGGTTCATCTCGGCAAGACTGCACCGCAGCCTCGATGGCACGAGGGTCGTTATGTACGCACAGTGGCAGAGCCGCGAGGCGTACCAAGCCATGCGCGGGGATCCTGGTTCGCAGCCTTATCTTGAGCGGGCGTTGGCGATGGCGAGCTTTGAACCCGGGATGTATGAGGTCGTGCAGACATTTCTGCCGACAGCACCGGGACGAGCGTGAGTCTTAACAGTTGATTGGAGGAGCCGTGAAGATGCTCATGCTCCTGAAATTCATGGCAACGTTCGCGGCCGCGCTGTTCGCTGGCGCCGCACGTCGGCACCATGGTTCGCATCGCGTCGCGAGCGCCCCTCGAGGCATTTGTGCGCCCGACGTGGAGATTCCATCACCCGCTTTCGCATGATCAACTGGAGTACGGCGAGCGGAGCGCTAGAGTGCTTACCACTGCGATGTATCACGGTGGCGATGTGCTTTATACACTCGAGGGCATACCGGCGGCGCTTACCGGATGGCGGTGGTTGGCCGCGCAGCTTTACCGTGGCGCGCATGATTGACTCTGAACCGCTTTGCTTGCCTGAAGATCTCTTGGGATTGTGGCGAATTGGAGAGTGACGGCATGAATACTGTTGATCGCGTGAAATTCCTGCGTGTAGCCCTGGTCGCGGTCGGTCTCATATTCCTCTTGGGCGTGTATCCGCTCACGATCATGTGGCCGGCGGGCTGGGCGTGGCATCACGCCGGACAATCCTTATATCTGCAGATGATTCTGGGGATCTACGCGACCTTGGGAATATTTCTCATCGTGGCATCGCGCGATCCCCTAGCTCATCGGAGCCTGATCTGGTTTACCGTCTGGTCGAGCGTCGTGCACGGCGCCATCATGGCCGTACAAGCGATCGTTTATCCCGAGCACGTCGGGCACCTTTGGGGCGACGTCCCGGCGCTATTTATCGTCGCCGCCGTGCTGGCACTGCTGATGCCGCGACGTTCTGCGCTGATCAACTAAGACCCCTCTTCATGTGCCTTAACAACCGGGGAGCGGCCGTGATGTTCAATGAACCGCGCGTAGGACGCGTAAGCTATGTGGCGCCAGCGGCACGGATCGGACTGCGGCGATCGGCCACTCAGCTTTACAGTTAGGCAGCACGTGGACGCCATTCCGGACCATTCTCAGCTCCTTCTGTCTCTGCAGGGCGCATTGACCGGAGCGGTACACTCGAAGCTTCGCCAGGCCTCCATTGAGCTAGACCCCAGTTCTCAGCTCGTGCGCGTCAGGTTTGAATATGACGGGCCGCCCGATGCGGGCGTGAAGGACGCCTGTTCTTTCGCCGCCACAGAAATCATTGACGACTTTCCAGCACCCTGGGATCTGGACGTGCAGCATCGTGTAGTACCGTACCCGAGGCGATTGTCAGGCTTCGAGCACGTTGCGTACCGACGCTCGGAGTGAGGACGTGGGCCGAGCCATGGGCCATCGCACGAGTTTGCTCACCGCCATCCTGGTGGGCGTGGCCCTTGCTGGACTAGTCACGGTCGTCGTGGGCTGGCTGGCTGCGCTGGCGATCCCGGTCACGCTTCTCCACAGCTTTGGGGCGCATCGCACTCTGCTGTTCGTTCTTCACTCAGTAGTGCTGATCGACGCACCGGTCATGCTGCTTTCATGCGTGGTGGGTCTAATGCTCTTTGCGGGGCTTCGAGATTCGTCCGCGAAGCTCGCTCTGATTTGTGCCGCCCCTTGGGTTCTGTATGTTGGATACGACATGCTTCAGGCACTTACTCAGGTCCCAGCCGCGACAAACGCCAGCCTCATATTCTCCTTGGTCAGCTGGTCTACAGTATTGACAGTTCCGGCGGGTCTGCTTCTGGCTTCATTGTCGCGGTACGACGGCCCTCCAGCTACCGCTGGCACGTTGGAGACGAGTACTTAGGTCGAACTCCTGCGGGCGTGTCGACCGCGCTCCGGGGACTGCAGGTTCGTAGAGGAAATGTCCATGAAATTCGGGATACCGACTTTCTTGACTGCGGTAGTCCTGTTGGGTCAGCCGATCCCGGCGCGTTCCGCGAGCCCGGGGATCACTACTTTCGATGCACCCGGCGCGATCCCAGTCGCAGGTTCATTCGACGGGACCTTTCCCAGCAGCATCAATAACGCGGGGACTATCACCGGAATCTACGTTGATGCGAACACCTTGTACCACGGCTTCCTGCGCAGTCCCGGTGGCGAGTTCACTAGCTTGGATGCTCCAGGCGCCGGCACGAGTGTGGGTACGCGCTTCAGGATGTTTCCTGCCCCTACCGTCAATATCAAGACTCGCAGCATCAACATCAACGACCGCGGAGCCGTCACCGGGAACTACATTGATTCTGACAATGTCAGCCACGGGTTCCTGCGCAGTCCCGCGGGCGAGTTCATCACGTTGGACGCTCCCGGCGCGCGCTCCGCCGCGGGCTCATTCGACGGGACCTTTCCCAGTAGTATCAATAACGGCGGTACCATTACTGGGAATTTCATTGATTCGAAAGATCTGAACCACGGTTTCCTGCGCAGTCCGAGCGGCGCCTTCATCACTTTCGATGCTCCCGGCGTGAAGTCCGTCGCCGCTGCAGGCTACGGCACCGTTCCTGAGAGCATCAATGATTCGGGAGCTATCACGGGGCACTACATTGATATGCGCGACGCGACCCGCGGTTTCATGCGCGCTCCGGGCGGCAGTTTCACGAGCTTCGATGCTCCCGGCGCGAGCTCCACTGCAGCTTTTGGCTACGGCACCGTGCCCGAGAGCATTAATGATGCCGGGGCGGTCACCGGGCACTACGGTGACGCGAGCGGCGTGTTCCACGGCTTTCTGCGTGCTGCCGACGGCAAAATCACCACGTTCGATGCTCCGGGCGCAGCCACGGGGACGCTTCCAAAAAGCATCAATGCCGGAGGGGCTATCACGGGTCACTACGTTGACGCGCAGAATGTGGACCATGGATTTGTGCGCAGCCCGAGCGGCAACTTCACCACGTTCGATGTTCCTGGCGCGGGCACTGACGCAGGCTCGGGTTTCGGGACCTTTCCTGACAGCATCAACGACGCGGGAGCGATCACAGGACACTACATTGACGCGCAGGGTCTCAACCACGGCTTTCTGCGGATTCCATGACGGCAGGTAAGGGCTGCGAGGACTCGATGAACCGCACGCTGGAGCAAGCTGTAGCATCGTCGGTCGCTCAGCTTTACCCTGAGGTGCCCTCATTTCTCGAGGTGGTCCATGTCTCAATCTGAAGCACTCGGCGGTTGCTACTGCGGTGAGGTTCGTTACGCCATATCGGGGTCGCCCGAACAATCACTGGTATGCCACTGTCCCGATTGCCGGCGCTCTGCAGGAGCCCAATCAGTGGGCTGGCTGTTCGTGCGCGCCGAGCAATTCACAGTAAAGAGCGGCAACCCAAAGACATTCAACTCTTCCGCCGGCGTTACCAGAGCATTTTGTGGGCAATGCGGCACTACACTCACATGGATTGGTGACAAGCAACCAGGCCGCATTGACGTCACGATCGGAAGTCTCGATGACCCGAACAGATTTCCTCCAACTCGCGCTGTCTACCGGAAGCACAAGGTCATCTGGGCATCGGAGATCTAGCTCGTGAAGTGCCGGGCGCCTCACAATCGTTTGAGGCGTCCGTGAACCTCTATGGGTCCGCGCCTCGGGCGCCGGAAGACAGTTGGCGTTCGCGGCTTAGTGGCCGCTTCTGTGCGGCCCCTCAACTTCGCCGCTGACCGACGGGCGCAGTAGTCGCGAGTGTCAACCGTGAAGGATGAGACTTCCGCGCTGGTCGGAAGGGGACCCCGCGCGGACACCCGGCCCCGGATCTGCCGCCATGTTGGATTCGATACTAACGTCTAATCGCGCGAGCCCACGGCGTCTGGTTGGATGCAGGTAAGCCTGTCAGTTCACCGGAGGCCTCCAATGAAGAACATGCTCCTCGCGCTCGCGTTTCTCGGCATCACCCTCGCCTCTCCGGCCGAGGCTGCGGTCAAGAATGTCGTTCTGGTCCATGGGGCCTTCGCTGACGGTTCCGGCTGGAAAGCCGTAGCCACGATTCTGGAGCACGACGGCTACACCGTTTACGTGGTCCAGATACCCGAGACGGGGTACGAAGCTGACGTCGCGGCCACCCGCTTCGTGCTCGACCGCTCAGGCCCGTGCGTACTGGTGGGCCATAGCTGGGCCGGGATGGTCATCACCGAAGCCGGGACGCATGCCTCCGTGCGCAGCCTGGTTTACATCAATGCGTTTCAACCTGACGTCGGCGAAACGGCAGGGCAACTGCAGGCCAAGACCCCACCGGCAGCCACGAGCATCGTACCCGTCGGCGGAGGATTCCTGGCAATCAAGCCCGAAGCGTTTCACCAGGACTTTGCCGCCGACATGCCGACCGCGGTCACGCAGTTCATGTCCATCTCGCAGGTGCCGATCGCGACCTCATCGTTCGATGCCAAAGCCAAGGCGACCGCGTGGTCACAGAAGAAGAGCTACGCTGTCGTCTCGACCCAGGATCGCGAGATCAACCCCGAGCTCGAGCGATTCATGACCCGCAGGGCCAAGTCCGAGACGATCGAGCTCACCGGCAGCCACGCCATCTTTCTGTCGCATCCAAAAGAGATCGCAGCCCTGATCGAAAAGGCCGCCAAAGCCGCTGACTAGGCGAGGCGGATCGCGAACGCTCCGAGGAGAGGTCCATGGTTCATTCCCCTGCACGCACTTTGAAGTACTTTGCTGCTTTAGGGACTTGCGCCGCGCTCGGCCTGGGGACTGCGTACATCACGCGGTCCGAGGCACAGTCGGGTGCGGTTGCTAACCCGGGTCGGGTGGCTCCCGTCTTCGGCATTACCATTGCGCCGGGATACCGCGACTGGAGGCTCGTCTCCGTGGCCCACGAGGCCGGCAGCCTCAACGATATCCGCGCCATTCTGGGGAATGATTCTGCGATCAAGGCCTATCGGCAAGGGACGCTGCCGTTCCCGGATGGCACGATCATTGCGAGGCTGTCCTGGAATTACGTTTCGTCGGCAGAGAACGACAAGGTTTTTGGCCACGCACAATCCTTCGTAGCCGGATCTCCCCCGGAGTGGTACCTGCAGTTCATGGTCAAGGACTCGAAAAAGTACGCGACGACACGCGGCTGGGGTTACGCACAGTTTGATAAGGACGGCAATCCCGCCGATGCGGCGAAGCTTCAGACGTGCGCTCCGTGTCACGAGCCCGCTAAAGCAAACGACTACGTTTTCACGCATTACGCGCCTTAGTACGGAGTTTCCGCCGCTCCCAGCGACGCTGCACACGCTGATGTGAGCCTATTCACAGCAGCGAACCCGGGAGCGCGCGCAGTCCTTTTTCGGCGCGAGTGAGTTTCCTCTCGCCGCTGTCCGGAGATGCGGGCATGCAGCATTCGCACATGCGGGCATATCGACCTGCACGCACAAACATCGCTTGCTGCGTCAGATTTCGCGGGCTATATCTATGGCCCTGACAGTGGTTGGGGTGGGCCGCGAAGCCGATCATCCTCCGCCGCAACACCCCGCCCCATACCGATCCCCGAGAGGTAGCCCCATGTTCCTTGGCTTGAGAACCGCCATCTACCCCGCCCCGGACCTCGCCGCGGCCAAACGCTGGTACACCGACCTGCTCGGAATGGAACCCTACTTTGCAGAATCGTTCTATGTAGGTTTCTCCGTTGGCGGCTTTGAGCTGGGTCTCGTGCCTGATGCAGTGCCGGGAACGGCGGGTCCTCAGCCGCTTTGGGGCGTCGTTGATATTGACGCGGCTTACTCTCGGCTCTTGCAGCTGGGGGCTTCACCTCTTGATCCCATTACGGAGGTCGGTGGTGGCATCAAGGTGGCCGCCGTCGTCGATCCCTTCGGTAATCGCTTTGGCGTGATCGAGAATCCGAACTTCAAGACAAGCGACGTGCGGTGATGCTGTCGATGTATGGTGCCTTGGGATAATCGGTTCGACGGCCCGATCCTGCACAAAGTGCTTGAGCGCGGTTTCGATGGAGAGTGATCTGTAAGGCTGCCCGGTAGAGCTGTACTGTAGGCTACAGGCAACGCGCCCTTCTCTAATTCACCCTACGTTGGAGCTCGATATGAAGCGAGTCACTGGCATCGGCGGTATTTTCTTCAAAGCCAAGGACGCACCGGCACTACAGGCTTGGTACAAACGCCATCTTGGCATCGACGTACAGGAATGGGGCGGCACCGCATTCACTTGGAGTGATTCGGACGGTAACCCCGTAGGCGGAAGCACAGTCTGGTCCATCGGAGCCGCTGAAAGCGACCACTTCGCTCCCAGTAGAGCTTCGTTCATGGTGAATTACCGGGTGGAAGACCTGCACGGTCTGGTCAAGCTCCTCAGGGAAGAAGGCTGCAATGTGCTCGATAAAGTCGACGACTCCGAGTACGGCAAATTCGCCTGGGTCATAGATCCTGAGGGAAACAAAGTCGAGTTGTGGCAGCCTCCTGCCGGCCAGTGAAAAGAACTGACGCCCCCGCGGCAGTCTGCCGGGGCCGTGATACTTGAGACTTGAGAGGGGGCGGCCCGGGCGGCTCGTGTCGCCCAGCGGACCTTTGGGCCCGCCGCTGCGCTGCTCGGTCGCTCACGTGCACCTCCATGGATACCCGCAGCATGCCAAGACTCCTGCTGGTTGTAGCTGGCATCATCTTGGGGATTGTCGTTGCCGTGGGCGTCCCCTGGCTCCTGCGCTATGAAAAAGAGAGCGGCTGCGATGCCCGCGTAGTGGGCAGCGACTCTCCCGACGGGCGCTTCCGCGCTCAACTGACCGATAAAGCCTGCCACGGCGGATTCGGCTACGCGGCGCACTTTGCATCGCTGCGCGTGGAAAAACTGGGTTCAGACGGTTGGTTCCTGAACATGGATCTGGACACGGATCAACCATCATCAGATCCTCCCACCATGGAGTGGGATGGAGCCGACGTGCTTCACATCAAGATCATCTCACTGCAGTACACCGGATCGGTGGATCGCGACCTTGGCGACATGCACATCGTCCGCACGTACATCAGACCGCCGGGTCACTGATGAATATGTGCGTCGCATACCCGAGCGTGGTGGGTTGTGAGCCCGCATCGGCAGTACGATGGCGACGATCGGCCGCTCAAGTTTATCAGTAAGCCCCCATGCAACGATCCAGCTCTTTGCCGCCTGTGGCCGAACACGTACGGCGCCTGCGCAATTACCGGCTGCTGGCCAACGCCCTTGCGCCACTGATGGCAATGGCTTTGGCGGTACTGGTATTTCGCTGGATGTTTCCCTGGCTGTTCTCGGTGGTGGTGTCCCTCTGGACCGTCGAGATCTTCCTGCTGGTCGCACTCGCTGTTCCCTGGCTGCTGCTGTCGTGGGCGTTTGCTTCAGGGAGGATCAAGTGTCCGGCGTGCGCTGCGCCGTTTACCGGGCAGTTCCATCTGTGGGTTCCGAAGACCTGCCAGCATTGTGCGTATGACATCACTGCGTCCAAGGTTTAGGCTGCGCGTTCAGCGCGCAGCCGTGTGTCAGCGCTCTGCAAATGGCTTTGCAATTTCACCGGTAAGAGCTTGGAGTTCCGTAATTGCGATTGTTCCACCTGCGCCTGTCACGCGCCGCGCGTGGCGGCGACCGCACACTCGTCGCTGGGCTTGCTGGTCTGCATCGATCGGCTTGCTGGCTGGGGTTGTGCTCGGTCTGCAGTTTGCCGTCCTTCCCGAATGGGGTGCGTGGCTTCGATTGGGCGGCTGCATTCTCGGCGCCTGCGCGGTTGTCGGCAGTCTGATCGCAGTCAAGCTGCGGCTGACTGAAGAGCAGCGTGAAGTGACCGTGCGCGTGTCGCACTGGGGGACTCACAAGCCCCCTGTCATACATCTCAATTCATGAACTCGCCGTTCGACGGCAGCGAGATTTTGGAGGCTGCATGACCGCCGAGGGATTCAGGAAGCTGGCGTTAGCCTTACCAGAAGCGCAGGAGTCCGCGCACATGGACCATCCTGACTTCCGTGTCCGAAAAAAGGTGTTTGCCACGCTGGCCTACCCCAACCCATCCTGGGGGATGGTGAAGTTAACGCCGGCGCAGCAGTTTAAATTCGTCGCACAGCATCCGGCGGTATTCATTCCCGTCACGGGCGGCTGGGGCGCAAGAGGGGCGACCAACGTCAAGCTGAGAGCGGCAACCCGCGCCTCCTTATGGCCGGCGCTGGTTGCTGCCTGGCGGAACGTCGCCACGGCAGCCCTGCGCAAGCAGCATCCGGAACCTGGATCTTAGGACCAGGTCGATGGGATCGCCCGTCATGTCGTGGCCGCGCCGTTACCCCGGCTGCGCGAGCGCGTTACCGCAGCGTATGCGGACACTGATGGCCACGTAGGTGCAACCCCATGATGCGCGAAACTAGCCGGCGCCGAGTGCCGCTGAACCCACGCGGCATGATGAGCCGCGAGGATATCTTCCGGTTTGCCGGAGCGGTAAAAGCGGATCCTGCCGTTGAACGTTGGTTGACCGATGACACGGTTGAGCTGCGGACCATCGCGCATGTGTGGTTCACGCGGATACGCCAGTGCGGTGACGACGTCCGGGAGTTGATGCACGACGGCTGCCCGGTGGCATGCGTGGGAACCGCGGCGTTCGTCTACGTCAACTCCTTCAGGAGTCACGTCAACGTCGGCTTCTTCTACGGCGCATCGCTCGAGGACCCCGCCGCACTGCTGCAGGGAAGCGGCAAACGTATGCGTCATGTGAAATTGACGCCTCAGACCCAAGTGAACGCTGCCGCGCTCGGTGAGCTGATCGATGCGGCCTACGCGGATATCAGCATCCGGCTTCGTTCGTATCCGGCCACGGGTGGTTCCTAGTCCGACTCGGATCTCGTCACTAGCACCCGACGGCCCGATTCAGGCGTGCGGGTGATGATGGCTGTGCGCGGGCTCCTTGCCGCTCGGGACGTCCACGGGGATCGGATAGAATTTCCCATGCCGCACGCCCGTTTGCGCGATCACATCCGCGGCAAAGCGCGTCACCGCTGCGGTCGGGCCGCGCAGGATCACCGTCTCGATGCAGTTGTCGTGATCGAGGTGCGCATGCATCGTGGAGACCGTCATGTCGTGATGGGCATGCTGCATGCGGGTCAGACGCGCGGCGAGCTGGCGCTCGTGATGATTGTAGACATAGCTCAGCGTGCCGACGCAGTGCTTGGCCCGGCCTTTGGTCAGCTGCTCTTCACCGAGCGCCCGGCGCACCAGATCCCGAAAGGCCTCGGAGCGGTTCTCGTAGCCTTGCTCGCGCACCAGCCGGTCGAAGCTCTTCGCCAGTTCGTCGTCAATTGAAATCGTCAGACGTTGCATGTCAGCGCTCCTGCTGCGCGCGCGATGACTAATCGTCTCGTGCGCCGAAGGTTTTTACGATCGTGAAGCGGGCCATGATCGGTTCGAGCGGATGAATGTGCACATCTGCGCGGCCGTCCGGGTAATTCGGGATTTCCGATTGCAGACGATCGACGTACCAGAACTCTGCCGCGGCCGCCTGGCTGTTGAGGATGTTGTAGATACCAAGGGAAGTGCTCCACCCCGACCATAGCCGATAGTGCAGATCCAGGTTCAGCTGCCCGAAGCCCTTGCCATTCACCTGTCCCGGTGCGGTCGGCGCGTTGGCGCAAGAGGTGGCGACATTGGGGAAGTCCCTGACCGCCGCGGCGTTGACGCACGGTCCTGAGGAAAGCGGGTAGTTGCCGAGGTAGCGGTATTCCAGGCCGCCGCTCCAGCGGCCGAGATGACTGAGATAGAGCGCGAATGATCCGGTCGCGACCGGGGCGTCGGTGATGTAGTCCCCGAGGTGCCCGGTGCCATCATCGAAGGGGCGGGTGAAACGCGTATGGTCCCCCGAGTAGCTGCCATAGAATTCCAGCCACTGATTGATCTTCCAGGTCGCATTGATCTCGAAGCCGTAGCGCCGGCTCGGCGGGCCGGCGATGTCCGCGCCGACGTCGGGATTGATGATCGTCTCGGACTGCTGCCATAGATTGTAGACGGCGAGAGTAAATGTCACGTTGTGCGCCGGCAGCGCGCGCATGCCGACCTCTTGACCCTCCTGCCGCGCCAATAGCGGACTGCGCGGCAGCGCCAGGTCCACGCTGACCGTCTGATTCACGCCGCGCAGGTCAGCGCTGTGAAACCCGCGGCCGGCGCTGGCGTAGAACTCGAGAGTCTCCAGCGGGGTGTAAATCAGGCTGGCCTTCGGCTGCGCCAGCGCCTGCCGGTCGGTACCGCCATTGGTATAGCCCGCCGTTTCGTGCAGGGCAGCGAGATAGTCGATGTCCGTGCCATGCTGATAATCCTCACGCAAGCCGAGCACGCTGCGCAGCGTCGGCGTCCAGTGAGTGATCGCCTGCGCATACAGGGCGCCCGCGAAGAGATAGACCTGATCATCATCGGAGAAGGAGGGCGGATCGTTCGCAGCTGGCAGCGGGACGCGATCTTCACTGGGCAGACGTCCCAGGTGCACATTGTCATCGCGCACCAGAGCGCCCACCGAGATCTCATTCGCCAACGTCCCGAGCGAGACTGGCAGCGCGTAACTGGCCGCGCCGCCGAAAGCCCGACGGTTCTCCATCTGATCCTCCTGGTCGCCGTGCACCGGGTCGACCAGAAAGTGTGTGAAGTTGTTCCACAGGTGCAGCTGGTTGTCGATGAAGTAGGCGCTCGCCATAAATTGCCCGGCGCCGAGCGGCGCGTGTTCATTGAACGACAGGCTCGCACGCCAGGCGCGGCCGCCGTCCGTGGGGTCGAGCGTACCGAAACGGTCAGGCACCAGACCCTCATCGATGGCCCGCAGCGGGATGTCCGTGGTGTTGGTCCACAACTGGTGATAGAGCATGGCGGTCACGGAATAACCCGCGCGGTCATCGCCTTCGCTGTAACGCAACACAGCGTTCTCCTTGCGCGCGTCCGGCGTCACGAACGGGCCGTCGTAGTGCTGAACTTCCACGGCGGCGAGCAGGTTACCGGCGCCCAGCGGCTGCGAGCCGGCGGTGAAGATGCGCTGGAAATCCAGCGTGCCGACACTCGCGGCCAGCTGGTCGGCAACGGTGTCGCGGTAGCTCATGTGCACCGAGCCGACGGCGCCAAAGTCACCCACATCGGCGTAGTAGGTTCCCTTGGTGTAGGTGATCTGGTCGGCGAGCTCCGGAATGAGGAAGTTGAGATCCGTGTAGCCCTGCCCGTGGGCATGGGTCGGCTGGTTGACGGGCATGCCATCGACGTAGGTTTCCAGGTCCGTACCGTGATCGAGGTTATAGCCGCGCATCAGGAACTGATTGGCTTTGCCCTCGCCGCTGTGCAGAGTAACGATCAGGCCCGGCACCGTTTCGAACAGCTGCCCCGGGCGGTACGCCGGCGTCAGCTGGATCTCTTCATCCGTGACCACCCCTTCGCTGGCGGTCTGCGCCGTGCCGAGCAGGTCCAGACGCTCGCCAGTGATCGTGACCTCGGGCAACGGGCCGCCGGCCGATGACTCGGCGGCGCTGTCGGCCGCGAAGGGAATTTCTGCATGCGCCGGTGAGCTCACAAGTGCCGACAGCGCTGCCAGGAGCAAGGCAGGCGGGCTGAGCATGCCGCGGCTGCCACGCGCGGCGGCTGGAGGTGCCGACGGTCTGCGCACCGCTGCAGCAGCGTTCGCTGGCCGCGCGTGGGCGCTTCCCGCGGCCGCCGCATGCGAAGGCTTACCCATGGGGTGGCGCCACGCCGCTTATGATATTTCTTAAAATCATCATACGCGGGCGCTCAGACGGGTGGGACGAATTGCCAGTTCTTGTTACGGTGATCTACGGCGACCAGGGCGCATTGGATGCAGCGCGGCGGAACGCACTGTTCACGGGCTGATCCGCGCCACGCCGGCAAAGCCAACGCGGCGCTGTATTCTGCCCGGCCATCGTCCGGCAGCGTCGAGCTCAGAGTGGCCTGCGTCCGCCCGGTTGTGTCGCAGCGCGGCACGCGCATCGCAGCCGAACGCTCATCCAGGTGTGAGTCACTGTTGTATGGGATAGAGTGCGCTCGCTCGGTGCCGCCGGGTGCGCGCCTTCCACCCTGATTCGCCAGCCAACATGAACGCCAGCTACCCCAACGACACCGACGGCGACGCCCTGCGCAAGGTCGTCGAGGCGGGTGCGGATATGTCGCGGCCGATGGTCATCGATTATTCCGTCCGGGTCGCCGATGAACACAGCGCCCGCCGTGTGGCTCAGGTGGTGGAGGCCAAAGGTTTCGACCCTTCTATTTCGCAGGACGATGGCCGTGACTCGTGGAGCGTCTACTGCTCGAAGTCGATGCTGGCCACTTACGATGGCGTCGTTTCCGTCCAGGCCGAGCTTAATGCGCTCCTCAAACCCTACGGGGGCCACTGCGATGGATGGGCAAGCTTCGGTAACGCCCACCAGGCGTAGCTCTGCCCGCAGCTCGTGAGCGCCAACCGCTCAAAGTCAGCGTCGCGCCGGCTGAGTGCAGCCTTTCGCCCATGAGCGATGCGGTCGAAAATCTGATCCTTGATCTGCTGGAGTGGGTAGATCGAAAGGAACGCACCTACCAGGAAACGCTGGAAGCCTGGCGCACCTTGTGCCCGCGACTGCCGGTGTGGGAAGAGGCGACCGACCGTGGACTCCTCGTGGCGGACTCTGCCGCAGGCCGTGCGCTCGTGCGCGTGACGCCCGCGGGCTCTGCGCTCCTGAGGAAACGCAGAAACGACCCTGCTTCGCGACCGACGCGCCCGACAGAGCGCTGAAACGGCAGGAGAGACCGGTTTGCAGTGTCCATGCCCCGGCACCGTCGCCACCAGCGGCGCACACCGCGCGCGGCAACTATGATAGGTGCAGGCGTGCTTGCGACAGCGGGGGCTCTGCATGGTTCTGACGGGTGGGTGTTTTTGCGGACAGGTTCGCTACGAAATACGCGCACCGCTGAAGGCCGCGCGCAGCTGTCACTGTTCGCGCTGCCGCAAGGCATTCAGTGGAGCAGGCTCGGCCTACGCAGAGGTGGAGCGCGGCGCGTTTGCCTGGGTCAGCGGTGCCAGCAGCGTCGTGCCCTTTGAGTCGAGTCCGGGCTGGGGCTGGTGCTTCTGCGCGCGCTGCGGGTCGACGCTGTGTGGGACTCACGCGGGCGAGATTCACGGAGTGACGCTCGGCAGCGTTGACGGTGACCCGGGCGTGGAGATCGCCATGCATATTTTCGTGGGCTCGCGGGCGCCTTGGGACCATATCGGGGGCTCGGCTCCGCAGTTTGAGGCAGGGCCGAACGCGTCGAGTGCTGCCTGAGTTCCGCGCCGCATCGGCCGGCGAACCCGCGAGATTTCGCCGGGCGAGCCCCGAGCAGTATCGTGCTCTCCTTGCCCGCCCGATAGCGTGACCGGGCCGGCTCAATTTAAGATCGCAGCGCCCGCTGTTGCCCATAAGGCCAAGGCATGAAACTCGCACTCGCACTCTGCACCAGCCTGCTGCTTTCTGCAGGCATCGCGGCTGGGGCGGATTCGGACAACACGCAAGCCGCCGCGCAGCTCGCTGCCCTGAACTGGCTCGCTCTGGTGGATACGGGAAACTACGCGCAAAGCTGGAGTAGTGCCGCAACGGTGTTTCGGCAGAAAATCACTTCATCGCAGTGGCAGACTGCGGTCGCGAATGCGCGTACGCCGCTCGGGGCACTGCGAACGCGCACGTTGGAATCGGCGACTGCGACCCACAGCCTGCCGGGAGCCCCGGACGGGGACTACGTCGTTATCAAGTTCGCGTCTTCATTCGAAAACAAGGCGAGCGCTGTTGAGACGGTGGCCCCGATGAAGGACACCGACGGCAAATGGCACGTCTCTGGCTACTACATCAAATAGTCTTCGACCCACCCCGCGAGCGAGGCTGAGGTTTGCAGCAGTCACTCGCACTCGTCGCCCTGCTGGTGCGCGACTACGACGAGGCGCTGGCATTCTTTGTGGGCGACCTGGGCTTCGTGCTGGTGGAAGACACGTTCATGCCGCAGCAGAACAAGCGCTGGGTCGTCATCGCGCCGCCTGCTTCAAGCGGTACCCGCATACTCCTCGCGCGCGCCTCCACGCCCGAACAGACAGCGCGCCTCGGCGATCAGAGCGCTGGCCGCGTGTTCCTGTTCCTTCACACCGACGACATTCGCCGCGACTACGCCCGCTACCGCGCGAAGGGTGTCGAGTTCGTGCGGCCGCTGACCGAGGAGCCCTGGGGACAGGTTGCCGTGTTCACAGATCTCTACGGCAATCTCTGGGATCTCATTCAGCCCGGGCCACCCGCCTGATGTCGCCGCGCCCGGCAGCGATCGCAGTGCCAGATGTCTGAGGACAGTGGGCGGCGGCTGCAGCGGCTGATCTGCGCAGTGGTGGGCGCGTGCGCCTTCGTTTCGCTGGTCTTTTTCACCTGGGGCATTGCTGCCCCGGGGGATCGTCCCGTGATGGGCGGCGATCTGCTGGTACCCGCGCTGCTCGTCGCCGCGGCGCTGGGCCTGTGGGCGGGATATCGCGCGCAGGGGCGCTGGCGGATCGCGATCTATGTCGTGGCGCTCCTCAGTCTGTCCGTATGGGTCGTCGTTCCCGCGCCCTGGCGCGGTTAGCTGGGAAAACTGTCGCAGCGCCCTGCGAACACCCAGCGCGCCCTCGTCGGCAACGCTGCTCGCCCGCCACAGCGCAGAGATCGCCGCGCAGGCGCGCGCCGAACTTCGCTGCCGCCTGCGGCGCGGCTACAAGCTGATTTATGACAACTACCACGCACTGGTCTGCATCTGCGGTCCGACACCGCAGCCTGCGGATCTGGTGCTCTCGATTGCGGGCCAGCCGGGCTGGGTGCTAACACGCGAACCTGAAGCTTGCCGCCGCCAATGCTGCTAGGCTTTGGTGACGGAGGCCACAATGAAAACAAGAACGAATGTGCGTGGTGCCGGCCAGCTGCTTGCTTCGGTGTGCATGGGTCTGTTGGTATCGGCTGCCGTGCCGGCCGGGGAAAAACCTGCCGCCGAAGTTCGCGTGCCGTACGCCTGGGGCATGCTCTCGCCGCCACGGGCGTGCGTGATCTTCCGCGAGTATCACAAGACCAAGTTCGGCTTCTACCTGATCGTGGTGACGACCCGGACGCAGTCGCAACTGCAAGTCATCGAGACGACCAACGGTTATGTTCTCGACCGCGCGGTATGGATCGAGGATGAAGGCGGCATGCAGGAGCTGCAGCACCGTGCCATGAAGGAGGCGATCCGCTTCGTGAAAGTGCAGGACAAGTACACGCCCGCGGAGCTGGCTGCGGCGCGCGCGCTATGCCAGCAGTACCAAGTGACGCAGTGAGTGCGCAGTGCGTACCGCGACGCTCGCGCCGCTGACGGGCGCCTGTGAACCGTGCCGCTGGTGGGTGGCCGCGCGCACCGGCAGCAGCGGCGCATGACACCCGCGCGCGCGCTGTCACTGGCAGTGTCTGCGGTCGCCTTGCTGCGCGCATGGTCGTTATCGCTCGACGTCTGGTCCGTGCTGATCTTGCTGCTGCCGCTGCTGTGGCTGATCTGGTTTCCTTCGCAGGTGGATGAGTACACCTTCGGCCTGTGGTATCGGGGTAATCGCATCGACGCGCATACCCCGGCGTTTCTCATCAGCGCTTTCGGCTGGACGTTCCTGCTACTGCTCACCGTGGCCCTGTGCTGGCCGCACGCGCCGCGGCATCCGTCTTAGCGATCAGGCACGCAGAGCCGCAGCGCGTGCGCGTGCGAACGTGCTGCTCACCGTCACACTGTGGCGGAGCGGCGCGGGACTCAGAAAATCTCTTTGCGGATGGTAGTCTGTGGCAGGTCCTGCCCTGCTCGCTCCAGCCCCACTTATGGTAAAGCGCCGTTTCCCCGCGTTCCTCGCCAGCGCCGTGCTGGTGGCCTGCTCGGCCGGCGGTGACGCCGACAACCGCGCGGTGGTCGACCGCTACTTTGCCACGCTGGGCGCGGGCGACATCAATGCGGCGCTGGGCCTGTATTCCGAGACATTCTTCCGTGCCACCTCGCGCGACGACTGGGCCCGGGCGCTGCACGGCATGCGCGACAGATGCGGCGGCGTGCGCGCACACAAACTCACCCGCTGGTCGCAGAGCCGCATGCTGTTCTCGGGCGCAGCTTCCGGCTCAAGCTCGGTGCTGATCTACGATGTCACCTATGACAGTTGCCGGGTCACGGAGGCATTCACCGTGTTCAAGCCCGCGGACGGCAAGCCGCAGATCGTCAGTCAGAACATCAAGGTCAGGCAGCAGAGCGATGCTCGCGCGCAGAGCGTATGAGCGGCGCGCGGTGCGGCCGCCGGGGTGCTCGTGAGCTATTCGCGCATCGGCCTCGCGGCGCTCGCCGCATTCGTGGCCTACATGGCTGCCGGAGGCCTCATGTTCGGCCTGCTGCCGCAGCTCAAGGATGAGTTCCGCAGGTATCCTGGCGTGTACCGGCCGCAGGAGGGCCAGATGAGCCACATGCCGCTCGGCATGGTCGCGATGTTCATCGCCATCCTCGCGCTTGCCATTCTGTACGCCTGGCTCTACCGGGGTGGCCCGGGATTGACCGCGGGCGCGATATTCGGCGCGCTGGTCGGAGTGTTCTCTCTGGGTGCGTTCGTGGTGCACAACTACGTCAATCTCAACATCGGTGCGACGCTCACGGTCTACTCGGGGCTCGCTTACCTGATCGAATGGACCCTCGTCGGCATCGTGATCGGTCTGATCTACCGGCCGGCCTGAGCGGCGCAGCGGCTGTGGACCGGAGCCGCGTGCGGTGGCGGCTAGCCACATGCAGATCGTAGCGCCCCGCGGCAGCCGCGACAGCGCCTGGCTTGCGCTGCGCCTGCAGCTGTGGCCGGAAGCCGCGCGCGCCGAGCACCTCGCTGGCATGGCCGATGCGCTCGCGCGTGGCCACTGCGTGCGCCTGGCACACGCGGGCGGCGCCGTCCTTGGCTTCGTCGAAGCCTCGCGCCGCGACGACTACGTGAACGGCACCGGCAGCTCACCGGTGGCTTTCCTCGAAGGGCTGTTCGTCGTGCCGGAGCAGCGCCGCCGCGGGATCGCCCGCGTCCTGGTCGAGGAAGTCGTGCAGTGGGCTCATCGGCAGGGCCTGCGTGAGTTTGCCTCGGATGCGCTGCTGCACAACACTGACGCACACGCCGTGCACCGCGCACTCGGCTTTGAGGAGACCGAGCGTGTGGTCTATTTCCGCCGCGCGCTGCCAGACTCCAGCGACTCGACATGACGCGCATCACCCACATCGCGTTCTGGACCGACGATATCGAGCGCCTGGTCGGGTTCTACGGCCGCTACTTCGGCGCCAGCGCCGGTCGACCCTACGCCAACCCCGACAAAGGCTTCGAGTCACGCTTTCTCTCCTTCGCGGACGGCGCGCGCCTCGAGCTGATGCGCACCACACGCCTGCACCCGCAGCGGCACGACCCGGGCGCGGAGCGCATGGGTCTGAGCCATTTCGCGCTGTCGCTCGGCAGCGAGCAGCGGGTGGATGAGCTGAGCGCCGTACTGCGCCGGGACGGATTTGCCGTCGTCGACGGCCCGCGCCGTACCGGCGATGGCTACTATGAGAGCGTCGTGCTCGACCCGGACGGAAATCGCCTTGAGCTCACCGTTTGAGGCGCCCGCCTGGCGGGACGCCTGGGAGATACGGCCATGGCTGCCGCCACACTGCTGCTGATCCTGTCGCTGCTCGCGCTGTCCGGTTTCGCGGACTCGCTTGGCTTCCTCTATGCGTCAAGAATCTGGAGCGGCGGCGGTGCGTTCTCCTGGCTCAACCTGGCCAAGAGCCTGTGCGGTACAGGGATCGGCATCTCGCTCTACATCGTGGCGCTGCGGCCGATGTCGCTCATGGGTGTCAGCTCGGCGGAGATGCAGACCACGGTGTGGTTCGCCGTCACCATCATCGGGGTGGTCGTGCTCAGCGGGCGCTTCTTCACCTGGCAGCTGGCCGACCAGCTGGTCGCGGTGGGAGTCGTGGTCGCGCTGGGGTGGCTGTTGGTCCGCACGGCGGACTGAACCGGGAGGTTCCAGTGCAGGACTCGGCCGCAGCGCGCACTCTTTCCGGCATGTGTCTGTGCGGGGCGGTGCGCTACCGCGTCGCCGACGCGTTCCGCTACGCCCTTAACTGCCACTGCTCGAAGTGCCGGCGCGCCACGGGCTCTGCCTTCAAGCCCTTCGCCGGCATCGAGCGCGAGCGGCTGCGCATCGTCACGGGCGCAGACCAGCTGCTGCGCTTCGGCGATGAGCTCACGCACGATGCGCACTGTCGCATCTGCGGCTCGCTGCTCTACTCGGTGGTGCGCGCCGGGGCGTTCGTGCACGTGACGCTCGGAACCCTGCTCGACCCGCCGGCCATCCGGCCGAGCGCGCACATCTTCGTCGGCTCGAAAGCGCCCTGGTTCAGCATTAGCGACGATCTGCCGCAGCACGCCGAGTTTCCCTGAAAGCTCCAGCCGCCGGGGGCTGCCTGAGCTCAAGCGCGGCGGATACTGTCAGGGCCCAGCGCTCGCGGCCGGCGGCGCTTTCGAGGTTATAATCGTGTGGTTCGCACCCGCGAGGGGTCGATCGGGAAGAGTCATCCGCCGCAACACCACAACGACAAGGCGGCTGGCATCGAGTCAGTGCACAACACCGGAGAGCAGACATGTTTCATCATGGGTTGGGCCCTTTAGGGCTGATTGGCGCCATCCTGGTCATCATTCCGTTCTGGCGGATTCTGCCGCGGCTCGGCTATAACTCCTGGATGAGCCTCCTGTTGGTCATCCCGCTCGTCAACATCATCTTCCTCTACATCGTGGCGTTCTCGGGGACCCCGACGCAGAGTCCCGGCGGCACGGCCCCGGCAGCCACCTGAGCGGCGCCCGTTGCGCCACCCCGCTCCCGCAGCCGGCGCCGGGCCGGCGGCCGGAGTGTGCGGGTTGATGACATGAAACTGAGCGCCACGCAACTGCGGCAGATGAAGTCGCACGCGCCGATCGCCATGCTGACGGCCTACACGGCGCCGGTGGCGCGCTGTCTCGAGCGCGCCGGCATTCCGGTTATTTTGGTCGGCGACACCGTCGGCATGGTGGAGATGGGCCTTGCCAGCACGCGGCCCGTGACCCTCGAGCACATGCAGTATCACGTGAGCGCCGTGCGCCGTGGCGCGCCGGCGACGCATGTGATCGGCGATCTGCCCCACAACAGCTACCCTGATCCGGCGAGCGCGCTGATGAGTGCGCAGCGGCTCGTGGCGGCGGGGGCTGACAGCGTGAAGCTCGAGGGGCCGCAGTATGCGGTGATCGCGCACCTGAAGGTGCACGGTATCGAGGTCGTCGGTCACACCGGACTCACACCGCAGACTGCGGCCGACTTCCGTCAGGTGGGCAAGAAAGAAGAGGACGCCGAGCGCATCGCCCGCGAGGCGCAGGCACTCGCCGCGGCCGGCGCGTTCCTGGTGGTGCTGGAGCACATTCCCGCCGCGCTCGCCGAGCGCATCACCCGCGCGCTGCCGGTGCCCACCATCGGTATCGGCGCCGGCGCTGCCTGCGATGGCCAGGTGCTGGTCATCAACGATGCGATCGGACTGGGGGACTACTGGCCGCCGTTCTCGCGCCAGTACGCCTATGTCGGGCGTACCATTGTCGAGGTGGCCGCGGCGTTCAGGCGCGAGGTCGAGGACGGCACCTTCGTCAACCAGGTCGTCAAGATGCAGCGCGGCGCCGGCGACTGAGCCGGCCCTGCGGCGCTGGTGCGCGGCGGCGCAATGTCGTTACAGTGGCACCCGGGTCGGCAAACGGAGCGCAGGTGGAGGCCAGGGTGGCGCCGGCGGGTGCGGAAGAATTGCGGCGGCGGCGCTTCGCGCGCATCGCCAGCATCCTGTTCTGGTTGTTCGCTGTATGCTTCGGCGTTGCAGCGCTGCAGGTGTCGGTGGCGCTGCGTTCCAATCTGGTGTGGGTCGACTACCGCGGGCAGGCAGTCCCGCTCACCTCGATGCGCCACGAGCTCGTGTTCCTGATTCTGGCGGCGCTGCTGAGCGCGCTGTCGGCGTGGCACTGGCACCGCGCGCTCGCGCCCCGGGCGCCGGCCGGCAGCGATTCGTGAGCGCTGCGTCACCCGGCTACCAGCTGACGCTGCGGCAGACGCCGAGATTTCTGCACGCGGTGGTGACCGGTGCCAACAGCCGCGAGAACGTCGCCGGCTACTTCGAGCAGCTGCTGAACGAGTGCCGCGGGCGCGGCTGCCGGCGCGTGCTGCTCGAGGAGCGCCTCGAGGGACCGCGCCTGTCGGCGAGTGAGGCGTTCACGCTCGCGGCCCAAGGGGCGCTGCGTTTCAGTGGCCTGGTCGAGGCCATGGCCTACGTCGATGTTTACGCTGAGGGCGACACCATGCATTTCGCCGAGCGCGTGGCGGTGCAGCGCGCCTTCCCGGTGCGCGTGTTCGGCAGCGTCGCAGCGGCCGAGAGGTGGCTAACCACGGATGCGAGGACAGACTGACTATGGATAGCGAGGACCAGAGGCTCACCCGCATCAGCACGCTGTGCGGGGCGCTGCCACAGACCGAGCGCACGCTGCGCGGCACGCATGCGGACTTTCGCGTGCGCGGCAGGGTGTTCGCCTACTTCCTCAACAATCACCATGAGGATGGCATCGTCTCGGTGTGTTGCCGCTCGGAGCTCGGTCAGAACGTCGACCGTACCGCCAGTGATCCGGCGCGTTACTACCTGCCCGCTTATATCGGCGCGCGCGGCTGGTTCGGACTGCGGCTCGACCGCGGCGCGATCGACTGGCGCGAGGTCGAGAACATTCTCACGCTGAGTTATTGTCTCGCGGCGCCGCGCCGGCTTGCCGAGGGGGTGCGCGGCGCCACGGCAGCGCCGCCCGGGACGGCACGCCGATGATCGCACGGCAGTGGCGCGCGCTCGCCCGCGCCGAGCGCGCCTCGGAGTACGTGCGCCATCTGCAGCGCGAGACCTTCCCGCGGCTGGCGGGCATCGCCGGGTTCGTCGATGCGACGATCCTGCAGCGCGCACTGCCGGCGGGCGTGGAATTTGTCATCGTGACGCGCTGGGACTCACTCGCGGCGATCGCCGCCTTTGCCGGCGGTGACGCGGAGGCCGCGGTGGTGCCGGCGGCGGTGGCGGCGCTGATGCTCGAGTACGATGCGCGCGCGCGCCACTACGAGGTGATCGGCTGAGAGTGCGCGTCAACGGCTCGCGTTGGCGCCAGGCGAAGCTGCGGCATGCAGCCGCTGTTGCGGCTTTGCTCGGGGAGGGGGCTTGCGCCCTGGGGAGGGCGCGCGCCGCTCCCGACGGAGCGGATACTCCGCGGGGCGTGCGCCAGTGCGCGGCGGTTAGCTGCGCTCCTCGTGGTCGGGATGCTCCGGGTTCTTCTTCGGCGGCGGCGGGTTGCCCTTGGCCGCAGCCTTGGGCGGCTGCGCCTGCTTCTGCTTGGCCTGCGTCCCGGGCTGACCCGGATGGCCGGCGTTGTTGCTGGCGTACGGGCGCGCGCCATTCGCTCCCGGCGGGTGCGCCGCATTCGCGGGCGGCGTGTGCGCCGGACTGTTGAGGTTATGTGCCACCGCACTCGCCGCCGGCGTGCTCGGATGCCAGGGCGTACCCACCGGCTTCGCCGCCGTCACGCCCGCGCCCGTGAAGGCGCCGGCATGCGTCGTCGCCGCGATCGGCGGCCGGCCCTGATTGTGGCTCGCCACCAGCTCCGGATTGGCGCGCGCGGCAGCCTCGTGCTGCACCTGCATCGGGGTCGGCTGCGTATGCGGCTCGTTCGCCACCGCCGCTTCCTGCGGCGTCGGCTGCGTGCGCGTGCCCGGGGCACCGGCGTAGCTTGCCTGGGTGATGTTGGTGTTGTTGACGATGGTGACGTTGTTGACCACCGTCTGGTTGTAGGTGTTGTGAATCACCGTGGTGTTCACGTTGGTGATGGCGGTGTTGTACTGGAAGCTGTTGCCCGCCCAGCGGCCGCCGGCGAAGCCGGTGCCTACGTAACCGCCGCCATAGTTGATGCCGCCGTAGAAGCCAACGTGCGCACCCCAGTAGCCGGCATGAAACGCATACACGCCACCGACGATGCCCCAGTAGCCGGGCGTCCACAGCACTCCCACGCTCGGTGGCGCGACCCAGGTGCCCGGCACCCAGAAGTAGCCAGACGGACCCCAGCGCCACAACCCGGGCGTCCAGATGTAACCCACCGTCGGGCACGGCGGCTGCTCGTAGACCGGCAGCGGCGGCGGCGCCTCGGTGATCTGCGCATCGAATTCGGCGCCCGCGGGAGTCACCGCGACGGCGACCGCGGGGGCGGGTGGTGGTGGTGGCGGCGGCGCCGGGCGATACGCCGGCGTTACGACGCAACCCGTCAGTGCGGCCGCGACGAACGCAGCCACGAAACCTACACTCTTGCGCATAGCCACTCCTTCGAAAGACCTTGAACAGACGCCGGACAGAGCTGTCAGCAACCGCTGGCGCATTCTCTCCGGGGTCGACTTAATCCCGTCGAGACACCCGTCACAACCAGCGTAGCCGGCCGCAGCTGAACCAACTCTGTACCGCAGCCGCAGCGCCAGTTGTTTGTCGCCGCACGCCGACAGCGCCGACCGTTGCCTGCGGGCGTGGTGGCGTGTTGGAGTTAAAACGCGCGCGCGGTGCGGGCGTTTACCAAAGCGCAGAATGTTGAGGTCAAAGCAGCGCCGCGCGCGGGCTGCGCCTTAATCGCTCTCGGCGCGCAGCGGCCGGCTCATCAGCGCCTGCACTGCATCACGCGCTGGCAGGTTCTCGTAGAGCACGCGGTACACCATGTCACACAGCGGCATCTCGACGCCGGCGCGCGCGGCCACCGCACGGATGGCGCGAGCCGCCGCGTAACCCTCCACCGCCTGCGCGATCTCCTGCAACGCCGCTTGCGGAGTGCGCCCGGCAGCGAGCAGCAGTCCGAAACGGCGATTGCGCGACTGGTCGTCGGTGCAGGTGAGCACCAGATCGCCGAGACCTGCGAGCCCCATGAAAGTCTGCGGCTGCGCGCCGAGCGCGACCCCCAGGCGGGTCATCTCGCGCAGCCCGCGGGTGATGAGTGCCACGCGCGTGTTGGCGCCGAAGCCGAGCCCGTCGCCGAGCCCGGCGCCCACTGCCAGCGCATTCTTCACCGCCCCGCCGATCTCAACCCCAATGATGTCAGTGGAGCTGTAGGCGCGGAAGTTGGCCGACGACAGCTCGCGCGAGAGCGTCTGGGCGTAGTGCGCATCGGGCGAGGCGACCGTCATCGCGGTCGGCAGGCCGGCGCCGACCTCGCGCGCGAACGTCGGTCCGGAGAGCACCGCTACGCGCCGCTCGGCGCCGAGCACGGCGCGCGCTACCTGGTGCGGCAACAACAGACTGTCCTGCTCGAAGCCCTTGGTGGCCCAGGCCACGTGCGTGCCGGTGGTGAGGTGTGGCTGCAGTTCAGCCAGCAGCGCGCGTAGCGCCTGGCTCGGGACCGCTATCAGCGCATCGCGCGTGCCGCTGAGTGCGCGCGCGATATCGGGCTGCACCTCGAGCGAAGGCGGGAAGGGCACGCTCGGCAGATAGCGGCTGTTGCAGCGCGCGCGCGCCATCTCGGCCAGGCGCGCGCCGTCGCGTCCCCATAGCCGCACGCTGCGCCCGCCGCGCGCAAACTGGACGGCGAGCGCCGTACCCCAGGAGCCCGCGCCCAGGACCGCGACCGGCAACTCGCCGCCCGCGTTCATCGGCTCAGTTGGTGACGGCCGGCGGGCTCTGGTTGGCGGCGTACAGTGCCTCGAAGTTGACCGGCGGCAGCAGGAACTGCGGGAAGCCGCCCTGGGTGACGAGCGTGGAGACCGCCGCCCGCGCATACGGAAACAGCACGCTCGGGCAGATGGTGCTGACCGCGCGCTTGAGATCGGCCTCGGCGAGATTGCGCATGACGAACAGGCCGGCCTGTTTCACCTCCACCAGGAAGATGGTGACCTCGCCGAGCTTGGCCGACACGGTCACGGTCAGCACCACCTCGCGCACGTCGGGTCCGAGCGCGTTGGAGGCGGTCTGCAGGTCGAGGCTGATCTGCGGGTTCCAGCTGCCGTCGATGCGCGGGCCGTTGGGTGACTCGTACGAGCAGTCCTTGAGGTACACGTTCTGCAGCGCAAGCACCGCGCTGCCGTCATCCGGGGGGACGGCCGGATCGATACCGGTGGGTTCGTTCGCCATGGGTCTTGGAGGCTCCGTTATTTCAACAGGGGGTCGAGGCCGCCGGCCGCATCCAGTGCCAGCAGGTCGTCGCAGCCGCCGACGTGGTTCTCGCCGATAAAAATCTGCGGCACGCTCGCGCGGCCGCCGCTGCGTTCAATCATCTGCGTGCGCGCCCCGGATACCGCGTCGACGTCGATCTCCTCGAACGCCACGCCCTTGGACTCGAGCAGGCTGCGCGCGCGCGCGCAGTACGGGCACCAGTCGCTCACGTACAGGGTCACCTTGGGCGCACTCATGCACGCGACACCGGCAGATTGTCGGCGCGCCAGGCGGCCAGTCCGCCGCGCAGTGCGAACACGCGCGTGAAGCCCTGGGCGATCAGCTGGCGGGCCGCCGGCCCGCCGAGCGAGCCGCTCTCGTCGTACACCACGACCGCCTTTTCCTTATGCTTCTTCAGCGTGTCGGCGGCCTTGAGGATCTGCGCGCTGTCCATCTGGCGGGCGCCGGCGAGGTGCCCCGCCTGGTACTGCTCCGGCGGGCGCAGGTCGAGCAGCAGCGCCCCCTGGTTCATCAGCTGGATGAGCTCCTGGGGCGAAACCGAGGCGCGGCCTTCCGTGCGCTGGCGCATTTCGTATACAAGGATCACCGCGAGCAACACACCGGTCGCGGTGGCCAGTGCCGGGTGATGGGCGATGAATTCGAGGACGCGGTCCATGAAACAGGTGTGTCTGCCGGGGGCGCAAAAGGGCGCGCATTATAGCGCCCCGCTGCCGTTCGGCACCCCGGCACGCCCGCCGCCGGCGCGGCCGCGCAAACCGCTGCTGGCGGCGCTGCTGCTGAGCGCTCTGGCTGGCGCCGCGGGCCTGCCGGCCGCCCCGGGCCACCCGGAGGCGGATGCCCGCAAGGCCGAGCAGGAGCTGCAGGGAGTGCGCGCCGAGATCGAGCGCATCACGCGCGAGGTGAGCGCCGAGCAGGTGGAGCGCGACCGCCTGACACACGAGCTGAAGAGCGCCGAAGTCTCGGTCGGTAAGGCGCGCGCGGCGCTGGCCGACGTACGGCGCGAGCGCGCCGAGGGCGCGGCCCGGCGCGCAGCGCTCACCGTCGAGAAACACGCGCGCCAGAGCGAGCTCGAGCAGAACCGTGCGGCCCTCGAGGGCCAGCTGCGCGCCGCCTATCTCATCGGCCGGCAGGAGCCGCTGAAGCTGCTGCTCAACCAGAAAGACCCGGCGCTCGCCGGGCGCATGTTCGTCTACTACAGCTACTTCGGCCGGGCGCGTGCCGGGCAGATCCACCTCATCGAAAACGACGTGCAGCGCCTCACCGAGCTCGACGGCGAGCTCGCCGCCGAGGACGACAAGCTCGCCGCCCTCGAGCAGCAGCAGCGCGCGCAGCTCGCCGACCTCGAGCAGGCGCGCACGCAGCGCAGCCACGTGCTGGCGAGCCTCGAGGCGCAGTCACACACCCGCGCGCAGAACCTCGAGCGACTGAAGAGCCAGCAGGCCGGGCTCGAGAAACTGCTGCGCGAGCTGCGCGCCGCCATGGAGCGCTTCCCGGTCGAGGGGAATGACGCCTTCACGCGGCTGCGCGGCAAGCTCGCCTGGCCGGTGAGCGGTCACCTGCTGGCGCGCTTCGGCGATGCGCGCGCCGGCGGGGTGCGCTGGGACGGCGTGCTGGTGGCGACCGAGCGCGGCACGCCGGTGAAGGCGGTCTGCCAGGGACGCATCATCTATGCCGACTGGCTGCCCGGTCTGGGCCTGCTGGCGATCGTCGACCACGGCGATGGCTACCTCAGCCTCTACGGCCACAACGAGCGCCTCTACAAGGCGGCCGGCGAGCACGTCGAGGCGGGTGACACCATTGCTGCCGCCGGCGACAGCGGCGGCAGTCCCCGGCCGGAGCTGTATTTCGAGATCCGCAAGGGCGGCAAGCCGGTCGACCCACAGCCCTGGTTCCGGGCCGCCGACCCCTAAAAAGAGGCCCCTGCGCACCCTCGCCGGCGCGTGATGTGATCGCGGTCAACGTTTGCGGCGGGCGGGCACGCTCTCGGCGCCCGGTTTCGCCAACTTGCGCAAGGACCCGTGCGGGCATAAGTGCAATCGTGGCAGCGTCATGAGTCCGCTTCCCGACAGCGAATACGTTCCCGGCCAGCCCGGTGCACGTTTCGACCCGTACGTCCGCCTGGCGCGCTCGCTCCTGCCGCGCACCTCAGTGGTCGCCATGTTCGGGCCGTCGGGCGAGCTCATCTGGTCGACCGACACCCTGGCGGGCCCGGACCTGATCAACGCAGTGGATGATGCCCTGCTGCAGGCGAACGCCAATTCCGACAGCGCCGGCCAGTTGCGGCTGCTGGAAGGCAACATACCCGCCTACCTGTGCAATCTGCGCGACGAGGACAAGACCTTCGTCGCGCTGGTGGCCGTGCTGTGCCGCCCGAGCGACAGCGCCGAGAAGCGCAATCTCGACTTCTCCTTCGCCTTTTCGCTGCTCGCGCCGATGCTCGAGTGCCTGCGCCGTGAACTGATCGCGCGCACCACCATCGATGAGCTCACCCTCACCGTCGGCGGCCTCGACAAAGACCTGAATCTGCTGCTCGCGGCCAGCCACGGCGAGGCGCACGGCGAGAACGCCAACGAG
>DATHMN010000045.1:0-78910 GCA_035487135.1 Steroidobacteraceae bacterium
AAACACCAGACCCGCGAGCGCCGAGAGGTGCGCGAGCATCCCCCAGGTGCGCTCGCTTTCGGTGGGCGCAACCACCGGGAGGGGAGTGTCCGCCGGTTGGTTCATGCGACAAGCGTAGCACTCCGGCTTCTGCGACCCTAACGGCTGGCGCGGCGCGGCCCGACCTGAACTGGCGACAGGGGCATCTGCCGCGTGCCGCCGCCCGACAGTGGCAGGCCGCGCCGCTGTCCGGCCAGTGTCGGGCCGCTGCACAGGCCCGGGCCGCCCCGCGCGAACGCGCGGCGCGGCCGATTTTGCGCATGAGCGTCCTGCCTGTGGCCGCGCGCCACCTCAAGGACCGCCGGCTGTGCGGGGTCCGTGGCATGATCATCCGCTGTGGCAATCAGCGAACACAGCGCGGGGCCGGCACGCCTGGGCAGTACGGCCGAATGGCTGGGCTATGCGGCCATCGCACCGTTCGTCCTGTGTCTGGCGGGTGTCGGGCTGCTGCCGAGCCATGCCCAGCAGGAAATGGCACAACGCGTTGCGATCGCCTGGGGCGCGGTGTTGCTCGCCGCGAGCGCCGCGGTGCACTGGGGCCTCGCGCTCGCCGGGCGCCTGCCGCGCGGGCCCCGCCAGCTGCTCGCCGCAGTGCTGCCGCCGCTCACCGCGGCCGGCGCCGTCCTCATCGGCGGACAGCGCGCACTGGCGCTGCTCGTCGTCGGCTTCGGCGGCTTCTGGCTGTACGAGCACCGCGCGCTCGGCGTAGCGCTGCCGTCAGGTTATCTGCTGCTGCGCCGCTCGCTGACGCTGGCCATCTGCATGCTGCTCGCGCTCACCATGTTCGCATCCGATAGCGCGGGACTGCGATGAGCACGCGCATGGAGGATCTGGTCTCCGGCGCGTGGCTGCGGCGCCTCATCACCCTGGTGCTGCTCGCCGGACTGGTGCTGCTCGGCTTCCGTGTCATGGACCCGTTTATCGTGCCGCTGGTGTGGGCGGCGATCCTCGGGTTTGTGACCTGGCCGGCCTACGAGTGGACGCTGCGCAAGCTGCACGGGCGCGGCATCGTCGCCGCCCTCCTCATGACGCTGGTCGTGTCACTCGCCGTGATCGTGCCGCTCGCCTGGCTCGCGGTGGTGCTGCGCATCGAGGTGGTGCACGCCTATCACAAAACCCAGGAGCTACTCGCCGGCGGCGTACAGCTGCCACCGCCGCTGCTGCGCTTGCCGTGGATCGGCGACCAGCTGCGCGATCTGACCCAGCGCGCGATGCAGGATCCGCACGTGTTGGGACTGGAACTGCGCAAGATCGCCGATCACTCCTTCGACAACATTGCGCACGTGCTCGGTGGCGTGAGCCGCAATGCAGTCAAGCTGCTGTTTGCCGTCGTCAGTCTGTTCTTCGTCTACCGCGGCGGCGAACGCTTCGCCGGACAGCTGGCGGTAGCCCTCGAGCAGGTGCTCGGACCGCGCGTGCACAACTATCTGCAGTCCATCGGCCAGACCGTGAGGGCGGTCGTGTACGGGCTGGTGGCGGCCGCGGCGGTGCAGGGCCTGCTGGTCGGGCTCGGCTATTGGATCGCGGGTGCCGGCGCGCCGGTGTTCCTGGCCGCGCTCACCACGGTCTGCGGCCTCATCCCGTTCGCGGTGCCGGCGCTGCTCACCGGCGTCGTCGCCTGGCTGGTGATGACCGGCCACACCGTGGCGGGCGTTGCCCTCGGCGTCTGGGGCGGTCTGGTGGTCGGCTGGACCGACCATATGGTGCGACCGTTCCTCATCAGCCGCGAGGCGGAAATCCCCTTCCTGCTGGTGATGTTCGGCGTACTGGGCGGACTTGCGGCTTTCGGTCTGGTCGGCCTGTTCATCGGCCCGGTCATCCTCGCGGTGCTGCTCGCCATCTGGCGCGAGTGGCTGCACGAGAGTCAGCCGCAGGCGGACCTGACTCAGCCGCCCAGAAACATGCGGTAGGCAGGATTGGCGGACTCCTCGACGTAGGCATAGTGCAGCTCGTTCAGGTGCTGCAAGAACTCGCCGCGCTCGAGTGGTGGCACCTGGATGCCGGCCAGCACACGCCCGTAATCGGAGCCGTGATTGCGGTAGTGGAACAGGCTGATGTTCCAGCGCGCACCGATCGCCTGCAGGAACCTGAGCAGCGCTCCGGGGCGCTCGGGAAACTCAAAGCGATATAACAGCTCGTGCGCCAGATCGCGCCCATGGCCGCCGACCATGTAGCGCACGTGCAGCTTGGCCATCTCGTCACCGGTCATGTCGGTGACGGCGAAACCGGCCGCACGCAGACTTGCCAGCAGCTGGTCCTTTTCAGCGCGCCCGGCCGTGAGCGCGAGCCCGACGAAGATCTGCGCGCTCTCGGGGCCGGCGTAACGGTAGTTGAACTCGGTGACGCTGCGGCGTCCGAGCACCTCGCAGAAGTGCAGGAAGCTGCCGGGCTGCTCCGGGATCACCACTGCCAGCAGCGCTTCGCGCTCGCCGCCCAGGTCAGCGCGCTCGGCGACGTGCCGCAGGCGATCGAAATTCATGTTGGCGCCGCTGTTGATCGCCACCAGGCGCTTGTCGCGCCAGCCGTGCCGCGCCACGTACTGCTTCAGTCCCGCGAGCGCCAGTGCGCCGGCGGGCTCGACGATCGAACGGGTGTCCTCGAACACGTCCTGGATGGCGGCGCAGATTTCGTCGGTGCCGAGCAGCACGATCTCGTCGACCAGCTCGCGGCACAGTGCGAAGGTCTCTGCGCCCACGCGCCGCACGGCGACGCCGTCGGCGAAAATGCCGACGCGCTCCAGGGTCACGCGCCGCCCGGCCTTGAGTGACTCGTACATGCCGGCGGCATCCTGCGGCTCGACGCCGATGACTTTCACCTGGGGATAGAGATACTTCACGTACACCGCGATGCCGGCGAGCAGCCCGCCGCCGCCCACCGGCACGAAGATCGCGTCCAGCTCGCCGCCGGTCTGGCGCAGGATCTCGACCGCGATGGTGCCCTGGCCGGCGATCACGTCCGGGTCGTCGAACGGATGCACCAGCTCCAGCTGACGCGCGCGCGCCAGTTCGAGCGCGTGCTCGCAGGCGCTGTCGTAGTCATCGCCGTGCAGCACCACCTCGGCACCGAGATCGCGCACCGCCTGTACCTTGATGTCGGGCGTGGTCTGCGGCATGACGACCAGCGCGGCGATGCCGCGCTTGCGCGCCGCGAGCGCCACGCCCTGCGCATGATTGCCGGCCGAAGCGCACACCACGCCGCGCCGTGCGACCGCGGCGCTGAGCTGTGCGATGCGGTTGTAGGCGCCGCGCAGCTTGAAGGAGAACACCGGCTGCAGGTCCTCGCGCTTCAGCAGCACCTGATTGCCGAGGCGGCGCGACAGGCGCGCCGCCGGCTCGAGCGGCGATTCGATCGCCACGTCGTAGACGCGCGCCCTGAGGATCCTCTCGATGTAGGGACTGGCCACCATGCACCGCCACGGGTGCCCACCGCGGGCACGTGCCGCCAGAGCTTAGCGGCGCCGCGTGACGCTGTCAGCGCTTGTCGCTGCTGCGACGGATCGCGAAGCGGTACTGCGCGCGGCCGATGGCGACGGTGTCGCCTTCCTGCAGCGTGTGGCGCGTGACCTTGCGCCCATTCACCACGACGCCATTGGTGCTGTTCAGGTCCTCGATGATGGTGTGCGTCGGACCGACCAGAATGACCGCGTGATGGCGGCTGACAAACTTGGTATCGAGCTGCAGATCGTTGTCGGGGGTGCGGCCGATGCTGGTCTTGCGGCCGAGCACGTGCACGATCTCGTGCTCGCCCTCGCCGTGAATCAGCACCCGGATTTCACCGTCGAGCGCTGGCGCCACCTCGGTGGCATCCGGATCGGCGGCGAGCGCCCGGGCCGCCTCACGCAGCGCCGGAGTGTTGGCGGTGTCGGTCGAGGCATGGCGCATCTCGGCGGCCGCGCCGCGCCACAGCTGCTGCGCTTGCTCGAGCTCTTCGAGGCGCGCACTGCGCTGGCGCGCCTCTTGCTCGAGGCGGCTGAGGTTGCCGGCGGCGCTCTGCAGATCGCTCTGCAGCTCGAGCACGCGCGCGGCGTGCCCATCCGCTTGGGCCTGCAGGCCGCGCGCCGCCTCGCGCTGCTGCGCCAGCTCGGCTTCCAGCCGGCGGGCGCGCGCTTCGGCCTCGGCGACGGCGCTGAGGTGGTTCTGCGCAGTACGCAGCACGCCACCCCAGTCCTCCATCTCGCCGCGCACGGTCGCCAGCTCGCTTTCGAGTTGGGTGGCGCGCTCGCGCTCGGCGTGCAGGGCGCTCTGCGCCTGGGACAGCGCCGAGTCCTGCGAGCTCGCCTGTGAGCTGGCGGAGGCGGCGCCGGCGCGCGCGCTCTCCAGTGCGCTGCGCAGCTCGCGGCTCTCGGTGCGCAGGCGGCGCAGCTCGTCCTGCTGCTGCGCGTCGTTGGCGCGCTGCTGTTCGCTCCTATCTTCGAGCGCGCGCAGCCGCTCGCCGCTCTGCGCGAGTTCGCCCTGCAGCCGGGTCACGCTCGCCTGCAATCCCGCGCCCTCGCGATGTGCATCGCGCAGCTGCGTGTCGCGCTGCGCGAGTGTCTCCTTGAAGGTGCTCAGTTGCTGCTCGAGACGCGCGAGGCGCGTATCACGCTCGCTCAGCTCGCTGGCGAGCTCGCCCATCCGCGCCTCACGCGCGCTCAGCTCGCGCCGCACGCCCAGCAGCTCGCTTTCGAGCGAACTGCCGGACTGGTCCATGTCGATGACCAGCTGCTCCACCATGCAGCGCCGGGCTTCCAGACTGCTCAGCGACTCGAGGTAGCCGGCGCTGCGATTGCGCTCCTCATGCAGCTGGCGCAGCGCCTGCTCGGCATGAGCGCGCCCGCGTGCCGCTTCTGCCTGGTGCAGCTCGAGCTGCTGGCTCTGGCGCGCTTGACTGTCGCGGCTCTGTTCGGCGAGCTCGCGCTGCAGCTGCGCGCCACGCTCCTGTGCCGCGGTGTGTTCCGCACGCAGCTGCGCCAGCTGCGCGGCGGTCTCCTGCGCGCGTCGTGCATCGTCCGCCTGCGTGCGCACGCTCTGCTGCAGCTGTTCGGCACGCTGCGCCCCGGCAGCGCGCTCGGACTGCAGCTCCGCCCCGAGCGCCGTGACACGCAGCTCGGCCTGTGCGTGCGCCTGCGCCAACTCCTCGGCCCGCGCTGTCAGCTGCGTGACGACGACCTGGCGCTGTTCGAGTTCCACCTGCAGCGCACTCAGGCGCTGTTCGGCCGCGGCGTGCGTCCGGGTCGCCTGCTCCAGCTGCTCGGCCTGACGGCTCGCCTCACTACGCTGTTGTTCCAGCTGCGCGCCAAGCGTCGCAAGACGCTCGCTCGCGGCAGCGTCGGCGACGGTCGTGGAGGCAGCCGTGGAGGCGTCACCCCGCCGCTGCGCCTCGAGCTCGGCACTCAGGCTGGCGAGCCGGGTGGCCGCAGCCGCATGCGCAGCCTGCGTCTCGTCGCGCACTTGCTCCACCTGCCGCAGACGCTCGTCCTTGCCGCGCAGCAGCTCGCGACTCTCGCGCAGCTCTTCGGTCAGGCTCTGGACCGTCGCAAGCAGCGTCTGCTGCTGCGCCTCGAGCTCACGCAGCTGCTCGCCGCCCACCACCGCCGGCTGCGGCAGCACCCAGGTATCGGTACGAGTGTGATGGTCGTCACCACCGTCGTGCTTGACCGGACGCGCGGCCGCACTGGCCGCTACGTCGAGCGTGGGCAGCTCGGCGGTGCTGTCGACATCCTCTTCAGCTGAGACGGGTGGTGGCGACATTCGGATGCGGACTTTGACGAGCGGTGCGGTTCCCCAGTGCCGGTGCGCGAAAAATTGTAGCGCTGTCAGATGTCAGCGCCGCTCCGGCCGGGAAAATGTGTGAGAGGAATCGCGAAAATCCGCCCTCAGACGCGCACGAAGTCACGCAACGCGTCCGCCACGCGCTGCGCAGCGCTGACGAACAGCTCCATGCCGTCGGGTTCCAGGTCCATGACCCGGGCCGAGGGCAGCGCCTCGCGTACCCGCGCGGTCGCCTCGTAGAACTCATCGCGCGGACGCAGCACCAGCACCGGCTGTACCAGCCGCGCGAGGCGCTCCCGCAGTGCATAAGCGCCCACCGCCTCCTGCGCCCAGCGCTGCCACTCCGGCGCGCGGAATTCGCCGGGCGGGGTGGCCACGGGCGCCGGATTGCGCAGCTGCTGCCGCTCGGTATCGCTCAGCAGCGGCACCGACACCAGCGCGACCCGGCTCACCTGAGTCGGGCGCATGGCGGCGAGCTCGGTGGCCACCAGCGCGCCATAGCGCACGCCGAGCAACGCCACCTGGCGCAAACGCATGCTGTCGATGAAGTCACCGAGCGCGGCCGCGTAATCGGCGAGCGCCGGCTGCTGGGTCGGCGGATCGGACTCACCGAACCCCGGCAGATCGGGCGCGTACACCGTGCGCTCGCGCCCACTGAGGGTCATGAAGCGCGTGAACAGGCGCCCGGAGCCGGCGAAATCGTGCACGCATAGCAGGGGGGCGCCTTCCTCGAAGCCGCCGCCCGGGGGCATAACGTGGTGGACGTGCAGCTGTCCATAGCGGCAGTCGAAGTAGCCACGCCGCACGCGCGGCGGCGCATCCGCCGGCATCCGCAGCTGGTTGATTTTCGGCATGCCGGCATAGTGCCACAGCGCTGTTGCCGCAGCGGAGCGCGGGCGTAACCTTGCGGCATGGACCGCGCTGTGGTCGTGCTGACGCTTGCCATGCTTGTCGGCTGTGACATCGCCGGCAGCGGTGCCGCGACGGCCGCAGCAGACCCGTCACCGGCCGAGCAGGCGGCGGCCGCCGCCGCGGCGCAAGAGCCCGTGCGCCAGCAGATCGACGCCGCCAACCAGGAAGCGGTCGCCCAACAACAGCGGGCCGAGGCGGATAACCAGTAGCCGCTCAGGCGACAATTGCGGCGCGATGTGCGGTCGCGGGGGCCACCGCGCCCGAGGCGCGGTAGCCCCTTTGCGTTCAACGCCTGCGGCGTGCGCTCTTCTTCTTCGGCGCGCTGCGTCGGGTGCGCCGCGCCGCGCTCTTACGCGCTGCCTTCTTCGCGGCTTTCTTCGCCGGCCTGCGCACGGCCTTCTTTGCGGCCTTGCGCACTGGCTTCTTCGCCGCTTTCCGCGCAGCCTTCTTGGGCGCGCTCTTCGCCGTCTTCTTGGCTTTGGTCTTCGGCGGCGCGGCTGCGGGCTGCGCCGCGGCCTTCGGGGCGGCCGCCGCAGCTGCCGCAGTCTTCGGCACCGACGGCTTGGGCGGCGTTGCTGCGGCCGGCTTCGGTGCCGCGGCCGGCTTGGCCGCCGGCGGCAGGGAGGCGGGCTTGGGCTGCACGCTGACGCGCGGCATCTCGTGTACCGCGAACGCTCCACCCTGCGGGTCGCCCATCACGGCGATCCAGCTGCCGCCGGGCACTTCCATCGGACCGTTGATGACACGGCCACCGGCGGCCTTGGCGGCGGCAACCGCCCGGTCGCAGTTGGCGACGTGCACGTAACTCAGCCAGGACGAGGGCATGCCGGCGCCCTGCAGGTTGTAGATACCGCCCACCTGGTTGCCGCCGTACTCGAACAGCTGGTAGTCACCGACACCATCGCCCATGTGGTGCGAGGGGCCCTTCCGCCAGCCGAACACCTCGGCGTAGAAGCGCATGGCGGCGGCGCCGTCGGTGGTCGCCAGCTCGTGCCAGGAAAAACTGCCCTGCGGCGGCTGCGGCCCCGGCGGCGGACCTGCGCCCGGGGTGAACACGGCGAACGTGGCGCCCTGCGGGTCTGCCAGCACCGCGAACCGGCCGACGTTGGGAATGTCCTCGGGAGCCTTGACGGTGCGTGCGCCGAGGCTCTGGGCCTTCGCGCAGGTGGCATCGACGTTGGGCGTGCCGACGTACATGAGCCAGTGCGGCGGGGTTGCGCCGTTGTCGGCCGGCAGCGCCTGCAGGCCGCCGATCTGAGACTGCCCGGCCATCCATACGGTGTATCCCGGCATGCTGGAGGGCGCAGTGCGCCACGGCAGTACCTTGGAGTAAAACGCGGCGGCGCCGGCGGTATCAGTAGTCAACAACTCGTGCCAGACAAATCGACCCAGGATATCGGCGTTGCTCATGGTGACTCTTCCTCTTGTTTGCGAGCGACATCTTCCACCGTCGACGATCGGCGCAACATTCTGCCCTTGTCGGCCGTCCACTTCCAAGACTGTCGCAACGTGGTGTTACGCGCTTGTTGCCGCTCGTGCCAAAACACATACAGTCCACTCGCGATCACGACGCTGCCGCCCAGGCACACCCGGAAGGAGGGCAGCACGTGCCACAACAGCCAGTCGATGGCGATGCCCCACAGGAGCGCCGTGTACTCGAACGGCGCCACCACCGGTGGCGGCGCCGAGCGGAACGCCTCGGTGAGCAGGTACTGGGCGACCGCCGCCAGCAGCCCGAGCGCCACGAGCCAGGGCCAGTGGGCACCGTTGATCGGCACCCACCCCGGGGCGGCCAGCACGCCGGCGAACAGCGTCATCAGGCCGATGGTCCACAGCACCACGTTGGGCGTGCTTTCGGTGCGCGCCAGCGCCCGCACGGCAATGACGCTGAGGGCGTAAGCGAGCGCGGACACGAGCGCTGCGAGTGAGCCGAAACTGGCGAGCCCGGAGACGTCCGGGCGCAGCATGGTCAGTACGCCGACCAGGCCCACCAGAATCGCCACCCAGTTACCGGCGCCCGCCGGCTCCTTCAGCAGGGGCGCCGACAGCGCGGTCACCAGCAGCGGCGCCGACAGGAACACCGCGTAGGCATTGGCGAGCGACAGCACGCGCACCGCGTAGATGAAGCCGCCGAGCGCCACCACCATGAGCGCGGCGCGCATCACGTGCATCGGCAGGCGCCGCGGTCGCAGCGAGCGCCAGCCGGCGCCGCTCAGTGCCAGCGGCACCAGCATGAACGGCAGTGAGCAGGCACCGCGCAGCACCGCGACCTCCAGGGGCGGATAGTGCGCCGACAGGATCTTGAGCAGCGTATCCATGCCGGAAAAGCTCGCCACCGCCCCCAGCATCAGGGCGATCGCCCGCGCCCTTCCGTGCTGCACCGCCGCTCAGCCCGCCGCGTCCGCCTCCGGGTGGCGTTCGGTGCCGACCGGAGTGCGGTAAGCGGTACCGAGCAGCCGCGCCGGCAGCGGGAAGGCGCTCATGAGAGAGACGACCAGCGAGGAGGCGTAGGGCACCGACTGGATGAGCAGCACGATGATCCACGCCAGGCGGTCGGGGCCGGCGGTCTCGGGCAGCCCGGTACGCGCCACTCCCCAGGCCGACAGCCACAGGCCGATCATCATCACGGTTTCCTCGCGCGCGGCGGCGAGCGCGTGCCACAGGCCGGCGCTGCCGGCCTGCTTGGGGGTGCGGAAAAACGGCTCGCGATGCGTCAGCAGGCCCTTGATGGCCGCGGTGCCGATGGTGTGCGTCAGTGCCAGTCCGGCGATCGCGGCTGCCACCGTCTGCCGCAGGTTGGCGCCGACCCGCACCCGGTACAGATGCACCAGCTTCGCGAGCTTAAAGGTGAACAGGGACAGCGGCAGCACGGAATACATGACCAGCGGCGGGTCGATCTGCCGCGGCGCCCAGATCATCGCCGCCGACCAGCCGAGGGCCGCCAGGTTGAACAACAGGTTGCAGCCATCTGCTACCCACGGCAGCCAGCCGGCGATGAAGTGGTAGCGCTGGCCCGCCGACAGCGGGCCGCCCTCGAGGAACAGCTCGCGCGCGTGTGCCTTGATGATCTGCATCGCACCGTAGGCCCAGCGGAAGCGCTGCTTCTTGAAGGCGATGAAGGTGTCGGGCATGAGTCCACGGCCGTAGCTGACCGGCACGTAGGTGGCGTCGTAGCCGGACTCGAAGATGCGCAGACCGAGCTCGGCGTCCTCGGTGATGCACCACTCGGCCCAGCGCGTGTGCTCGAGCTGCGCGCGCCGCACCATGGTCATGGTGCCGTGCTGGATGATCGCGTTACGCTCGTTGCGGGTGATCATGCCGATGTGAAAGAAGCCGCGGTACTCGGCGTAGCACATGGCCTTGAAGGCGCTCTCGCCGGCATCGCGGTAGTCCTGCGGCGCCTGCACGATGGCGATGCGCTCATCCTGGAACACGGGGGTGAGTTCGCGCAGCCAGCAGGCATCCACCAGGTAATCGCTGTCGATGACCGCGATGATGCGTGCCTCAGCGGCGGTGCGGTCGAGCGCGAAATTAAGTGCGCCGGCCTTGAAGCCCGCCAGCGGCGCGACGTGGAAGAAGCGGAAGCGCGCGCCGAGTTTCGCGCAGTGCTGCTCCACCGGCCGCCACACCTGCTCATCGGGCGTATTGTTGTCGATCACCAACACTTCGAAGTCGGGGTAGTCGAGCCGCGCCAGCGCATCGAGCGTCTCGATCAGCATGGCGGCGGGCTCGTTGTAGGCCGGCACGTGAATCGACACCTTGGGCGGGCGTTCACCGAGCGCCGCAGGCAGCGTGCCCAGGCGCCGGCGGTACTCGACCCAGTGCGCCTCGGCCCACTCGTGCGCCTCGGCGAGCAGCACCAGCAACACGCCCAGCATGCCAAGCAGCAGCAGCACGCCGGAGATGACACTGGAGACGGTCATGTACTGTTGGCTGAAGTCGTAGCACACCCATACCGCCACGGTGGTGGCGGCATACACCACCACGGCGAGAAAGCCCCGGCCACGGTTACGCAGCGCGTCGCTGTTGAGGTAGAGCAGCCCGAGCAGTGCCAGCGCGACTGCCACCGATACCGCCGCCAGCACGTGCCATTCGGGCACGCGCACGATCGGCGCGGTGAAGGCGAACTTCGGCTGGCGGTTGACGTCGTACACGCCCCAGTAGGAACCGACCGCGCCCTCGAGGTAGGCCTTCCACGGCTGATCGAACGCCTCCATGACGTAATAGACGATGTCCTGCTGCGCCGCCTTGTGCAGGAAGCGCCGCAGGAACAGCGCCTCGTTGGCATCCGAGGCCACCGCCGACTCGCGCGTGCGGCCGCGGCTCGGCCAGCCGATCTCGGCGACCACGATCGGCTTGTGCGGAAAAGCCTGCTGCAGGCGTTTGTACTGCGCCAGCGAGTAATCCACCGCACGATCGACCGCAATGCCCTCCCAGTAGGGCAACAGGTGCACGCCGATGAAGTCGACGTGCTGCGCCAGCTCCGGGTGTGCGAGCCACACGTGCCACGGCTCGGCAGTGCTCACCGGCGGCCCGATGGCGGTGCGCGCGCGGTCGAGGTATTTCTCCAGCTCTTCGATCGGCAGATCGCCGCGCAGCACCACCTCGTTGCCGATGAACACGCGCACCACGTTCTCGTGCGTGGCGGCGAGCTCGATCACCGCCTTCAGTTGCTCCTCGTTGTTGTCACGGTGATTGTCGATCCAGGCGCCGAGCGCGACGTTCATGTCGTGGTTCTCAGCGAGCTCGGGGATGTCGGCGAGAGTCTTCTCGACGCTGTAGGTGCGTATCGCGTTGACCTTGCCCTCGAGTAGCGTCAGGTCCTCGTCGATCTCGTGGTCGGTGGGCATCTCGGCGCGGCTGGGATCCTCACCGGCGCGGAACGGCGAGAACGCGAACCCCTGGATGCGGGTCGGCCACGGCGGCTCCGTAGTCGGGCGGTTGAGCAGCGCCCACAGAGCCACAGTGAGCGTGGCAAACAGCGCCGCGATCAGCAGGCTCGGGATCGCCTTCATCCGCGCCGCCAGGCCACTGCGACTACCAGCTGCCGCTGTTGGCCATCGACTTCCACGGTTCGGACGGCGGCAGCGCCGCACCGCGCTGCAGCAGCTCGATGGAGATGTTGTCGGGCGAGCGCACGAAGGCCATGTGGCCATCGCGCGGCGGCCGCAGGATCTTCACCCCGTGGTCGGCCAGGCGCTGGCAGGCGGCGTAGATGTTCTCCACCGCGTACGCCAGGTGGCCGAAGTTGCGCCCCGCGCCGTACGGCTCAGAGTCCCAATTGTGGGTCAGTTCCACCTGCGCGCCCTCATCGCCGGGGGCGGCCAGGAACACCAGCGTGTAGCGGCCCTGCGGGTAGTCGCGCCGCGACAGCTCGCGCAGTCCGAGCGCATCGCAATAGAACTTCAGTGACGCGTCGACGTCGGTGACGCGCACCATGGTGTGCAGATACTTCATGTAACGCCCCTCGCGGCGCAGGTGCGTGGCGCTCAACCGGGAGCCCGTGGCCCGGCTGCACACCGCGCGCAGCGCCTGCTGCTCTTTAGATAACCACGTTCAGCCCGTCGGCGTCACCCGCGCAGCCGCCCGGGCCGCCATGCGCTGCGGGCGGCGCGGCGCCGGCCGGCGCCGCGCATCAGAACATCTCCGAGGGTCCGGGGCTCTTGATGTCCACCGGGTGGCGCGAGGGAATGAACTCGCCGGTGATCATGGCCGCGTAACTCTGGCCCGGCCCGACCATCGGGTAGACACCGGCGTCCGGATCGATCATCACCTCGAGAAACGCCGGCCCGCGGAAATCGACGAACTCGGCGATCACCCGCGGCACGTCCGCCTTGCGCTCGAGTCGCACCGCGTAGCGGAAGCCGTCGGCCTGGGCCGCTTTGACGAAATCCTTCTTGTGCAGCGAGCGGTCACTCGCCGACAGACGCCCCTTGAAGAACAGCTTCTGCCACTGCTTGACCATGCCGTCGCCGAAGTTGTTGAGCACCACGACCTTCACCGGCAGATCGTAGGTCGTGACCGTCTCCAGCTCGCCGATGTTCATGCGGATCGAGGAATCACCATCGATGTCGATCACCAGCCGCCGCGGACAGGCGATCTGCGCGCCGATGGCCGCCGGCAGGCCGAAGCCCATCGTGCCCATGCTGCCGGAGGTGAGCCACAGACGCGGACCGCGGAAGTCACAGTACTGTGCTGCCCACATCTGGTGCTGGCCGACCCCGGTGGTGATGATCGCTTCACCCTGGGTGAGGCGGTTGATCTCCTCGATCACGTAGTAGGGCTGAATCAGCGGGCTGGCGCGGTCGTAGTTCATGGCGTAGACGCGCTTCAGCTCGGCGAGCTCGGCGTGCCAGGCGGTGAAATCGCGCTGGAAGGCCGTCGCGCGCGCGTGCGCGCTGAGGGCCTCGAGCGCCGGTGCCACCAGCCCCACGTGGCTCCATTGCACGCGCTTGACCTTGTTGACCTCGGCGCGGTCGACGTCGAGGTGGGCGATGCGCAGCGCCTGCGGCGCGAACTGCTCCGGCACGCCTGCGACCCGGTCATCGAAGCGCGCGCCGACCGCGATCAGGAAGTCGCAGTCATCGACCGCATAGTTGGCGAAGGCAGCGCCGTGCATGCCCAGCATGCGCATCGACAGGCGCGAGGTGGTCGGGAGCGAGCCGATGCCCATGAGCGTCGTCACGACCGGCACGTCGAGGCTCTCGGCGAAAGCGCCGAGCGCGGCCGCAGCGTTGCCGTTGATCACCCCGCCGCCGGCGTAGATCAGCGGACGCGAGGCCTGCGCCAGCATGTCGAAGAAGCGCGCGGCCTGCTGCGGCTCGAGCAGCGAGCGGTTGAGCTCCTCGGTGCGGCGGCGGAAGCCGGGAATGGGCAGCAGCCCTTCGCCTTGGAAGATACCTTCCCAGTTCTGCACGTCCTTGGGCACGTCGACCACCACCGGCCCGGGGCGCCCGGTGCGGGCGATCTCGAACGCGGTACGCACGGTACACTCGAGCTTGCTCGGATCCGTGACGAGGAAGATGTGCTTGGCGACCGACCCCATCATCGTGGGGACCGGCGCCTCCTGGAAGGCATCTGTCCCGATGGCCAGCGTGGACACTTGGCCGCAAATGACGACAATCGGTATCGAATCTGCCATGCAGTCGCGCACGGGCGTAACAGTGTTCGTGGCGCCGGGGCCTGAAGTCACGAGACACACTCCCACCTCGCCGCTGGCGCGCGCGTAGCCTGCCGCCATGAAGCCGGCACCCTGCTCGTTCGCCGGCACGATGAGCGGGATCGGCGCGGCACCCGAACGGGCCGCCTCCTCGTTGTAGAGGAACACCGCATCGTAGGTGGGCAGGATGGCGCCGCCGCTGTAGCCGAAGATGGCGCGCACGCCCTCATCCGCCAGCACCTGCATGATCATGCGGGCACCGGACATGTGCTGGCCGGCGAGCGGGTGGCCCGCCGGGCGCGGCTGGATCATGGTGTCACTCATCGGACGGGCTGTAATGTAGTGAACTGCATAAAAAAGGCAGGAGCGGTTGAGCCTAGCAGCTTGGGTCCGTGGTGCAAGCGCACGCGGATCCGATATTCTGCGAGGGCGCCGCAGGTCGCGCGCCGAGATTTTCAGTGTTTCCCCGCATGCGTCACATCATCGCCATCCTGTTGCAGAACGAGGCCGGCGCGCTCAGCCGCGTCGCCGGCCTGTTCTCCACGCGTGGCTACAACATCGAGTCGCTCTCGGTTGCCCCCACCGACGATCCCACGGTCTCGCGCCTGACGCTCGTCACCAGCGGCTCCGACGGGGTGATGCAGCAGATCGTCAACCAGTTGAACAAGCTCATCGACGTGGTGCACGTGCTCGACATGACTGGCGGTGAGCACCTGGAGCGCGAACTGGTGCTGCTGAAGCTGCGCGTCGAGCCGGGGCAGACCGACGCGGTGCGCGGCCAAGTGGTCCGCAGCGGCGGCCGCGTGCTGGATCCGGCGCTCGAGGGATTCATCGTCGAACTCACCGCCGGCGAGAGTGAAGTGCAGAGCTTCATCGCCGAGCTCGGCCGCCGGGCCGAGCTGGTCGAGGTCGTGCGCAGCGGTGCACTCGGCATCGCCCGCAGCAGCCGCCCGCTGCGCTCCCGTCGCCCCGAACCGGTCGACTGACCGCAGGGGCGTGGACTTGGCGGCCGCCGGCGTTCAGCATGGCGGCCTCGCGCCCGCAGGAACCCGCATGAAAACAACAACGCCCGCCGTCACCCTCGCGCTCTGCCTGTTGCCCGCACTCGCCGTGCCGGCCCCCAGCGGGCCACCGCCCACTCCCACCCATGATGTCACTGACAGCTATCACGGCACGTTGGTGCACGATCCGTACCGCTGGCTGGAGGAGCCGAGCGACCCGGCCGTGAAAGCGTGGATCGATGCGCAGAACGACTACACCGAAGCGGTTCTGTCCGCCTACCCCGGGCGCAGCGCGATCGCCCAGCGCGTGGGCGAACTGGCGCTCACCTCAACGCAGCGCAGCGACCCGCTGATCGCCGGCGGCACCCTGTTCTACCTGCGCCAGACCCCGCCGCAGCCGCAGCCGGTACTGGTGGCGGAGAGCTGGCCCGCGGGGGCGGCCAAAGTGCTGGTCGACCCGAACGACGCCAACGGCAATACCGCCATCACCGACTTTTGGCCATCCGCCGACGGCCGCCAGCTCGCCTATGGCATCGCGCAAGGCGGCGATGAGAACGCCACGATCCATTTCGTGGAGGTCGCCAGCGGCAAGCTCGCCACCGATACCCTCGCCAACACCGGCGGCGGGACCACCCCGCCGGCGCTGCTATGGGACGCTGACGGCAAGGGCGTGACCTACACGCGCTTGCCGCTGCCGGGCAGCGTGCCCGCGGCGCGGCTGCAGTTCGACGTGGCCCTGTACCACCACGTGTTCGGCACGCCCGCGAGCGCTGACACGCTGGCGCTCGGCAAGGGCTTCTCGCCGGTCGCGGAGTACAAGCTGATCGCCTCGCAGAGCGGCGCACTCGCTGCAGCGCTGGTGCACTACGGCGACGGCAACCCGGAGCACGTGTACCTGCGCACCGGCGGGCAGTGGCACCTGGTACTGGATACCGAAGCCAAGGTGATGACCGGCACCACCATGAGCGATGCCGTCTGGGACGGCGAACAATTGCTGGTCGTGTCGCATCAGGACGCACCGCGCGGCAAGCTGCTCGGCATCGATGCCAGCGGCAAGAGCCGCGTGCTCGTGCCGCAGCAGGACTGGGCGATGAATGCCGTGGCGCCCGTGCAGGGAGGCTACCTGGTGGCGGAAGTGTCCGGTCCCGACTGGCGCGTGCGCCATTACGGCAGTGACGGGCGCGTGTTGCGCAGTGTGCCGCTGCCCGCGGGCATCGGCATCTACTGGCTGGCGAGCAGCGGCGCCTCGCCACAGGCGCTGATCGGCTATTCCGGCTGGTCGATCCCGCCGCGCTGGGTGCGCTACGACGGCGCCAGCGGCACGGTCACCACGGTGTTCGAGACCAAGGCGGCGGCCGACTACTCCCAGGTGCGCAGCTACCGCCTCGATGCGCGCTCGGCGGATGGCACGCGCGTGCCGGTCACGGTGCTGGCGCTCGCCGGCGTCACCCCCAACGGCAGCCGCCCGGCGATTCTGACCGCCTACGGCGGCTACGGGCTGTCGCAGGAACCGCGCTATCTGGGCACCTGGCTCGCCTGGCTCGAGCGCGGGGGCGTGTTCGCGCTCGCCAACGTGCGCGGCGGCAGCGAGTACGGCGCCGGCTGGCACGAGGGCGGCATGCTCGCGCAGAAGCAACACGTGTTCGATGACTTCCACGCCGCCGCGCGCGCGCTCATCCGCGCACGCTGGTCGGACCCTGCGCACCTCGGCATCGAGGGCGGCTCCAACGGCGGACTGTTGATGGGCGCCGCCCTCACCCAGCACCCGCAGGATTACCGTGCGGTGGTGAGCTTCGTCGGCATCTACGACATGCTGCGCTCGGAGCTGTGGCCCAACGGCGAATACAACATCAGCGAATACGGCACGGTGAAGAACGCCGCTGACTTTGCCTGGCTGTCGGCGTACTCACCGCTGCTGCGGGTGAAGCCGGGAACCGCTTACCCGGCGGTGCTGCTGATCACCGGCGAGAACGATCCGCGCGTCGCGCCCTGGCAGTCACGCAAGTTCGCCGCGGCGCTGCAGCACGCCTCCAGCTCGTCGCGACCGCTGCTGCTGCTCACGCGCCGCAACGAAGGCCACGGTGTCACCTCATCGTTCAGTCAGCGCGTGGGCAACACCGGCGTCATGCTGGCGTTCTTCGCGCAGCAGCTGGATCTGCCGCCGCCCGCCTCCAGCGTTCAGCCCTGAGAGTGCGCTGCAGAGGCGCCCGTTGCGCCTTCAGGGCACCAGCACGGTCGAGCCGGTCGTGCGCCGGCTCTCGAGATCGCGCTGGGCATCGGCGGCGCGGCTGAGCGGGTAGCTCTGGCCGATGACGATGCGCACCTTCTTGGCGCGCACCGCGGCAAACAGCTCGCGCGCGGCGGCGGTCAGCTCCGCGCGCGTGACAATGTAGTTGAACAGCGACGGCCGGGTCAGGTACAGCGAGCCGCGCTTCAACAGCTCGAGCGGGCTGATCGCCGGCGGCGGTCCTGAGGCATTGCCATAGCTCACCATGATGCCGAGCCGCCGCACGCAGTCGAGCGAGTCCATGAAGGTGTCCTTGCCGACGGCGTCGTAAACCGCGGCCACTTTGGCGTCGCGCGTCAGCTTCTTGACCGACGCCACCAGCTCGTCGCGCCCCGAGATCAGCACGTGCCGGCAGCCGTGACGCCGCGCGATCTCCGCCTTGGCCTCGCTCCCGACCACGCCGATCACCGTGGCGCCGAGCGCCTTGGCCCACTGGCACAGGATCAGGCCCACGCCGCCGGCGGCGGCGTGCACCAGAATGGTGTCGCCGCGGGCGATACGGTAGGTACGGCGGATAAGGAACTGCGCGGTCAGACCCTTGAGCATCATCGCGGCCGCCTGCGCGTCCGAGATGCCGCGCGGCACTTTCACCAGGCGCTCGGCGGCGACGTTGCGCGCCTCGCTGTAAGCCCCGGGTGTCGCGTAGACATAGGCGACGCGCTCGCCGACCTTGAAGCCGCGCACGCCGCGGCCGAGTGCGGTGATGACTCCCGCGGCTTCGCGTCCCAGTCCGCTCGGCAGCGTCGCCGGGTAGAGCCCGGTGCGGTCGTAGACGTCGATGTAGTTGACGCCGATGGCGGTGTGGCGCACCTGCACCTCGCCCGCCGCAGGTTTGCCCAGCTCGACGTCCTCGCTGCGCAGAACCTCGGGCCCGCCGTAGGCATAGAAGCGAATCGCGATCGTCATGTTCGAAGGATAGCCGGCGCGCGCCGCTGCGCCCAGCCGCCGCCGCGCGGACCGCGACCGATCAGAAGCTAGAGCGCAGCGTCGTCGGTCTCGCCGGTGCGGATGCGGATCACGCGCTCGATGTCGGTGATGAAGATCTTGCCGTCCCCGACCTTGCCGGTCTTGGCCGACTTCATCACCGCCTCGATCACCTGATCCACCAGGTCACCGCGCACGGCTACCTCGATGCGCGTCTTGGGCACGAAGTCGACCACGTACTCGGCGCCGCGATATAACTCGGTGTGTCCGCGCTGGCGCCCGAAACCCTTGACCTCGGTGACGGTCATGCCGGAGACGCCGATATCCGAGAGTGCGGCGCGCACATCGTCGAGCTTGAAGGGCTTAATGATGGCGGTGACCAGTTTCATGGGTGAAGTCTCCGTCTGCGAGGGGACCGGCGCGTGGGATTTTGCAGTTTTCATGCCACGCGATGGAATAGCCTCAAACTCGGGTGTTTGCAGTTGGCAGCCGCCCGCCGGCCGCCGCACTATGCACTATTAAGGAGCGTACTGTCGCGCCGGCCGCCCTGCGGCGGTGCGGCTCCGGCTGCAGGTCGCTTGGGCTATGCTTCCGCGCAGTCATGTACCAGCGCATCGTCATCGCCGGGGCGGGGCAGGCTGCGGTGCAGGCCATCGACACCCTGCGGCGACGTGGATTCACCGGCTCACTCAGCGTCGTGGGAGAAGAGCCGTGGCTTCCCTACCAGCGCCCGCCGCTCTCCAAGAAGTATCTGGCCGGCACGCTCGAGCGTGAGCGCCTGACGATCCGCCCGCAACAGTTCTTCGCCGAGCACCAGGTGACGGCGCATCTCGGACGGCGCGTCACCGCGATCGCAGCGCGCGAACACCAGGTGCGCCTCGATGACGGGCTGCTGCTGCCGTATGACGCGCTGCTCATCGCCACCGGCAGCCGCCCGCGGCGGCTCAACGTGCCGGGAGCGGACCTGGCCGGCGTGCATTACCTGCGCACCATCGCGGATGCCGACCGCATCCGCAGCGCCTGCGCCGCCGGTGGCCGGCTGGTGATCGTCGGCGGCGGCTACATCGGGCTGGAGGTGGCCGCCACCGCGCGCGAGCTCGGCATGGAAGTGACGGTGCTCGAGATGTTCGACCGGGTGATGAACCGGGTGACCTGCGCCGAGGTCTCGGCGTTCTATGCGGCCGAGCACGAGCGCCAGGGTGTGCGCATCCGCTGCGGACAGACACTGCGCGCGCTGCACGGCGATGCCGCCGGTCACGTGCGCAGCGTCAGCACCGAACAGGGGAGCGAGTTCCCGGCGGACCTGGTGATCGCCGGCGTCGGCGTAGCGCCGGCGGACGAGCTGGCGCGCGCGGCCGGGCTCGAGTGCGAGAATGGCGTCGTCACCGATGCCCACTGCCGCACCTCGGATGAGGCCATCTACGCTGCCGGTGACTGCGCCAGTCATCTCAACCGTCAGTACGGCCGCCACCTGCGCCTGGAGTCGGTCGACAACGCCTTTGAGCAGGGCAACACCGTCGCCCTCAACCTGCTGGGCACCCCGACGCCGCACGACAAGGTGCCGTGGTTCTGGTCGGACCAGTACGACCTGAAGCTCATCATCGTCGGGCTGGCGCAGACGCATAACCGCGCCGTGCTGCGCGGCGCGCCCGCGAACCGCAGCTTCAGTGTCTGCTATCTGCGCGACGGCGAGTTCATCGCCATCGACAGCATCAACGCGCCCAAGGACCAGATGGCAGCGCGCAAGCTGATCGCGGCGCACGCACGCCCCGATCCGGCAAAGCTCGCCGATCCTGCGATCGCACTGCGGGACACGGCCTGACGCGCAAGGCGTCCGCCGCGCCGGCGCGCGCAACTGCCGCAGTGGGTCGCTGCTTCAAACGGCCCACACCGGACGCTTCAGCGTGCATACACTTCGCGCCCCATGAAATAGGTGTTGAGCACCCGGATGTTGGCGATGTCGTCGGCGTGGCCGTGCGCAGCCAGTGCGAACGGGTCCCGATCGATGATGATGAAGTCGGCCGACTTGCCGGGCTCGAGCGAGCCGATGTCCTGGGCGCGGCCGAGAAAACGCGCACCGCTGATGGTATAGGCATCGAGGGCCTCCGTCAGCGAGAGGTCCTGGGCAGCGTTCAGGCTCGGGCCGCCGGGCACGCGTCGCGTCATGGCGCGCGCGATGTTGACGAACGGGCGCGGATCGCGCGTCTCGACCGGCGCATCCGAGCCGGCCACCAGCAGCCCGCCGGCGCGCTGCACGCTGCGCGCCGCGTAGACGTGCTCGTTGTAGTAGCTGCCGGGCATGTGCAGTGCGCGCGTGCTGTTGCCGTGGACGTGCTCGAGGAACGGCACTACCGACATGTCGTAGTCGCGATCCACGATCGCCCACGCATAGGTAAACGCCACGTACAGATGGTCGTGCCCGATGCGGGCGATATCGGCGGAATCGGCCAGCTGCAGGTGCGCCAGACCGTCACGGGTGGCGACGCCATCGGCGGCGCGCGCCGCTTCCAGCGCATCGACCGCGGTACGCACTGCCGTATCGCTGATGACGTGGATGTGCAGGTTGAAGCCGGCGAGGTGGAAACGCCGCACGAACTCCATGATCACCGCGCGCTCGTGTTCCAGGCGGCCGCTGTCGATGCGGCACTGCGCCGGATGAAAGCCGTGCGCCTTAAGGAACGGCTGCGGCGGGTACCGCTCCGGGTGCGCGCGTACTGCCACACACAGCGCGGCTGCCGTGTCGACGTAGCCGAGCACGGTGGAGTGGTGCTGTGCGTCGAGCCCGAAGCGCGGCTGCAGAAAGGGCTTAAGACTCGCCGCGTTTGGCAGGGTCGGCGGCACGGCAAAGGGATTGCCCTCCAGAACACCGTCGGCGAACAGCTTGACGGTGTCGGCCGTCACCAGCGGGTTGGCGGCGTAGCGCGCGCGCTGCGCGCGCGCGCGCGCCACCATGGTGTCCCAGTCGATACTGCCGTCCTTACGGCGGAAGGCCTCCGGGTCGTAGTAGAGCGCCAAGTTGGTGCGCACCGTGAGCTGGCCGCGCGCGAGCAGCTCATCGTAGACCGGCAGGCCCTCGGGGGCGACCTCGGCGTCGAGCATCGCGGTGATGCCGGCGCTGTTGAGGCGTTGCGGGATGCGCTCGGGCACCTTCTTGACCGCCTGCAGATCGTCGTACACCGAGGTGGTCTCGATCATGGCGGCGCGCGCGTCCTCGTTCACCGCACCGTTGGGCTCACCGTTGGCATCCACGCCCACCCAGCGCACGAAGTCGGGAAAATCCCGCGCCAGAGTGGCGCGCGACAGGCCCACCTGCTGCCCGGCGGAGTTCTTCGCGAGTGCCAGCGCCGCGCTGTTGAAGGCGCCATGGTGTCCGTCCTCGCCCATGAGCTGAATGGGTACCTGGGTGGAGGCGCGATCGAGCGCCGCGCGCAGGGTCGGCAACTCGGCGTCGGGCTGGTTGCCGCCGGTTTCACTCCACAGGTGCACGTTCAGCCACTCGCCGGGCTGCGGCTGGTAGTGCTGGATGCAACCGTGCACGAAATCCGACAGCTGCCGCAGCGTCATCGGCTGGTCGTGCAGATCGCAGACGTCAAGGTCGACGATGTCGAGCGGATGCACGTGCGAGTCGATGAGCCCGGGCAGCACCACGCGGCCGTGCACGTCCACCACTTGGGTAGCCGCGCCGATGAAGGCGCGCGCGCCGGCCGCATCGCCGACGTAGACCAGGCGTCCGCCGGCCACGGCGAGCGCCTGCGCGCGCGTGTGCCCGGGCGCTGCGGTGTAGATGCTGGCATCGGTGATGACCAGCTGCGCGGGACCGCTCGCCCCGGCGAGGGGCGCGAGCAGCAATGCGCCGCCCAGCAGCGCCGCCCGGCGCCTCATCGCAACACCACCAGCAGATCCTTCACGTCCACCGCCTGACCCGTCTGCACCAGCACCTCGCTCACTTCACCGTCGCTGTCGGCGCGCACCGCAGTCTCCATCTTCATCGCTTCCAGTGTCAGCAGCAACGCGCCGCGCTGCACGCGCGCGCCCGGCACCGCACTCACGCTCGCCACCACGCCCGGCATCGGTGCGCCCACGTGCCGCGGATTGCCGGGCTCGATCTTGCGCGGCGGCGGACGCTTGGCGACCTGGCTGCGGTCGGCGACCCGCACCGAGCGCGGCTGGCCATTCAGCTCAAAGAACACGGTGCGCGTGCCGTCCTCGTGCGGCTCGCTGGCGGCGAGGTAGCGCACGATCAGCGTCTTGCCGCGCTCCAGATCGATGTTGATTTCCTGTCCCGGCTCCATGCCGTAGAAGAACACCGCGGTCGGCAGGATGCCGGGGTCGCCGTACTGCTGCCGCTCGCGCGCGTAGTCCGACCACACCTTCGGATACATCAGGTACGAGGCCAGGTCCTCGTCCGTCACCGGCCGTGGCAGCTGCTGCTGCAGCCGGGCGCGCTCGGCGTCGAGATCGACGGCCGCGAGCGCGGCCCCGGCGCGCGTGCTGAGCGGGGCCGCACCCTTCAGCACCTTGCGCTGCAGCGCCGCAGGAAAGCCCCCGTAGGGCTGGCCGAGTTCGCCGCGGAACAGCTGCACCACCGACTCGGGAAAGGCGACTTCGCGATCGGGATCCTCCACCTGCGCGCGTGTCAGACCGGCGCTCGCCATGAGCAGCGCCAGGTCGCCGACCACCTTCGAGGTGGGAGTTACCTTGATGATGTCGCCGAACATGGCGTTGACCTCGGCGTAGGTGCGCGCCACTTCCGGCCAGCGTGACTCGTCGATGCCGAGCGCGCGCGCCTGCTCGCGCAGGTTGGTGTACTGCCCGCCGGGCATGCCGTGCACGTAGACCTCCGAGGCGCCGGCGCGCACGTCGCTCTCGAAGGCGGCGTACTGACGGCGCACCTGCTCCCAGTAGGCCGAGATCAGTCGCAGCTGCTCGGGATCGATGCCGGTGTCGCGCGGCCCGAAGCGCAGCGCCTCGACCAGCGAGCCGAGGTTCGGTTGCGAGGTGAGCCCGCTCATGGCGTCGATCGCCCCGTCGATGGCATCGGCTCCGCCAGCCACGGCCGCCAGCACGCTGGCGGCAGCGATGCCGCTGGTGTCGTGGGTATGGAAGTGTACCGGCAGGCCGATCTCCTCCTTGAGCGCCTTCACCAGCGTGTAGGTGGCGCGCGGGCGGGCGAGACCTGCCATGTCCTTGATGGCGAGCACGTGGGTACCGGCGGCCTTGAGCTCGCGCGCCAGGCCCAGATAGTAGTCGAGGGTGTATTTGCGCTCCTGCGGGTCGCTCAGGTTACCGCTGTAGCAGATGGCCGCCTCGCACAGCTTGCCGCTCTCCAGCACGGCGTCGATCGCCACGCGCATGTTCTCGATCCAGTTGAGCGAATCGAAAATGCGGAACACGTCGATGCCGCGCGCGGCGGCGCGCTGCACGAAGAAGCGCACCACGTTGTCCGGGTAGTTGGTGTAGCCGACCGCGTTGGCGCCGCGCAGCAGCATCTGCAGCAGCAGGTTGGGCAGCCGCTCGCGCAGCTGCGCCAGGCGCTCCCAGGGATCCTCGCGCAGAAAGCGCATGGCCACATCGAAGGTCGCCCCGCCCCAGCACTCCACCGACAGCAGTTGCGGCAGCAGGCGCGCGTAATAGGGCGCGATCGCGCTCATATCGATGGTGCGCAGGCGCGTGGCGAGCAGCGACTGGTGCGCATCGCGCATGGTGGTGTCAGTGACCAGCACGCGCTCCTGCGCCAGCATCCAGCGGGCGAAGCCCGCCGGCCCGAGCGCATCGAGCTGCTGCTTGCTGCCGGCGGGCGGCGGCGCGAGCGGCACCGGCGGCAGCCGTGCCGGGGCAAACTGCCGCGGCCGTGCCCGCCCCTGCACCGCGGCATTGCCGTTGACGATGGTGGTGCCGAGATAGCTGAGGATGCGCGTGGCGCGGTCGCGCTTGCGCGGCCAGTGGAACAGCTCGGGCGTCTCGTCGATGAAGCGTGTGGTGTAGTCGCCGTCGACGAAGCGCGGGTGGGTGATCAGCTGGTCGAGGAAGCGCAGGTTGGTGACCACGCCGCGGATGCGGAACTCCCACAGCGCGCGGTGCATGCGCGCGATGGTCTCCTGCGCGGTGGGCGACCAGGCGGTCACCTTGACCAGCAGCGAGTCGTAGGAACGGGTGATGATCGCCCCGGTGTAGGCGGTGCCGGCGTCCAGGCGTACGCCAAAGCCGGCGGGGCTGCGGTAGGCGGCGATCTTGCCGTAGTCGGGAATGAAGTTGTTCTCGGGGTCCTCGGTGGTGATCCGGCATTGCAGCGCGTGCGCCGCGATGCGGATCTCGGCCTGGGGCGGCACGCCGCTCGCGGCACTGCCGATCGCGGCACCTTCGGCGATGCGGATCTGCGCCTTGACCAGATCGATGCCGGTCACGCACTCGGTGACCGTGTGCTCCACCTGGATGCGCGGATTGACCTCGATGAAGTAGCAGCGGCCACTGTCGGCGTCCTGCAGGAACTCGACCGTGCCGGCGTTCACGTAGCGCGCGGCCTGGCCGATGGCGAGCGCCGACGCGCACAGCTCGGCGCGCTGCGGCGCGCTCAGGAACACTGCCGGGGCGCGCTCCACCACCTTCTGGTTGCGCCGCTGCATGGTGCAGTCGCGTTCGAACAGATGCACCAGCGTGCCGTGCACATCGCCCAGGATCTGCACCTCCAGATGGCGCGCGCGGCGCACCAGCTTCTCGAGGTACACCTCGTCGTTGCCGAACGCCGCACGCGCCTCGCGCCGCGCCAAGGGCAGCGCCTCCTGCAGTTGCGCGGCGTTCTCCACCACACGCATGCCGCGGCCACCGCCGCCCCAGCTCGCCTTGAGCATCAGCGGGTAGCCGACCTCGGCCGCCAGGCGCAGGCATTCCGGCAGCTGCGCCGGCAGCGGCGGCGTCGCCGGCATCACCGCCACGCCGGCGGCGACCGCCAGCTCACGCGCACTCACCTTGTTGCCGAGCACGCGCAGGGTTTCGGGCGGGGGGCCGATGAAGCCGATGCCGGCGTCCAGACAGGCGCGCGCGAATTCCGGGTTCTCCGACAGGAAGCCGTAGCCGGGATGCACGGCATCGACCTGCGCTTCGCGTGCGATGCGCAGAATGTCGGCGATGTCGAGGTAGGCCTCGAGCGGCCCCTTGTCGCGCCCGACCAGATAGGACTCATCGGCCTTGGTGCGGTGGAGCGAGAAGCGGTCCTCCTGCGAGTAGACCGCAATCGTGCGCAGGCCGAGTTCGTTGGCCGCGCGCATCACCCGGATGGCAATCTCACCGCGGTTGGCGACCAGAAGGCTGCGGATGCGCTGCGGGTTCGCCGCTTTCATCTTAAGATCTGCCGTCAGAAGTCAGGAGCACCGGCGCACGGCGCAGGCCGCTTCGATCATAGCCGAAGAGAAACCGAATGCCGCGCCCGATACTGTCTGTCTGCCCGCTGCTGCTGTGCCTGGCCGTGCTGGCACCGGCCTGGGGCGCGCCGCCCCTGGTGCTGCTCATCCACGGCGGCGCCGGCGTGATCGAGCCGGCGCGCATGACGCCCGCCAAGGAGGCCGGCTACCGCGCCGGCCTGGCCGCGGCCCTCGATGCCGGTTACAGCGTGCTCGAGCAGGGCGGCACCAGCCTCGATGCGGTAAGCGCCGCGGTGCGCACCCTGGAGGATGACCCGCAGTTCAACGCCGGGCGCGGCGCGGTGCTCAACCACGCCGGCGATGCCGAGCTCGATGCCGCCATCATGGACGGCAGCGGGTCGCGCGCCGGTGCGGTGGCCGCGGTGCGCCACGTCAAGAACCCGATCGAGCTGGCGCGGCTGGTGATGGAGAAGAGCGCGGCAGTGCTGCTGGTTGGGGAAGGCGCCGAGGACTTCGCCCTCGAGCACGGCGTGGTGCTGGTGGCGCCCAGCTACTTTCGCGTGCCCGCGCGGCAGCGCGAACTGGACGAGGCGCGCCAGGCGGAGAATGCGCCGACAGCGCGCCTGGCGCCGCCCGCCCTGCAGGAGAGCATGGGCACCGTCGGCGCAGTGGCGCTCGACCGCTTCGGCAATCTCGCCGCGGCGACCTCCACCGGCGGGCTCACCAACAAGCTGCCGGGTCGGGTCGGTGACTCGCCGCTGATCGGCGCCGGTACTTACGCCAACAATCAGAGTTGCGCGGTCTCCGGTACCGGACTGGGCGAGTACTTCATCCGCGGCGTGGTCGCTTACGATCTGTGCGCCCGGCACCAGTACCTGCGCGAGAGCCTGACACAGGCGACGCACGAAGTGCTCGAGAAACTGCGCGCCGCCGGCGGCTGGGGTGGGGTAATCGTGCTCGATCGCAGCGGCGCGCGGGTGATGGATTTCAACAGCGTCGGCATGTTCCGTGGCGCACGCGACTCGCGCGGCTACCGCGAGATCGCCCTGTACCGCGACGCCGGCCACTGACAGGGGAAGCGACCATGTACGCCATTGCCATTCATGGCGGCGCCGGCGCCGCGCCACGCGCCGCACTTTCCGCCGAGCGCGAGCAGCGCTACCGCGCCGGACTTGAAACCGCTCTCGATGGCGGCTACGCCATCCTCGAGCAGGGCGGCAGCAGCCTGGACGCGGTCACCGCAAGCGTGCGCCTGCTGGAGGATGACCCGCTGTTCAACGCCGGGCACGGCGCGGCGCTCAGCCGCGACGGCGCGGCCGAACTGGATGCGGCGATCATGGAGGGGCGCCAGCTGCGCGCCGGCGCGGTGGCCTCGGTGCGCCACGTGAAGAACCCGGTGGAGCTCGCGCGCCGCGTGATGGAAAAGTCGCGCCACGTGCTGCTGGTGGGAGCCGGCGCCGAGGAGTTCGCCCTCGAGGAGCAGTTCGTGCTGGTGCCGAACAGCTATTTCCGTACCGCCGAACGCATCGAGCAGCTGGAGTCCGAGCAGCGCGGCCGGCGCGTTTCGGATCTGGTACCACCGGCAGCGCGCGGCACAGTCGGCGCGGTCGCGCGCGATGCGGCCGGCAACCTGGCGGCCGCCACCTCCACCGGCGGCCTCACCAACAAGCGTCCCGGACGGGTCGGCGACTCGCCCATCATCGGTGCCGGTACCTACGCCAAGAACGGGGTGTGTGCGGTCTCGGCCACCGGCCATGGCGAGTCTTTCATCCGCGCGGTCGCCGCGCATCACGTGTGCGCGGCGGTCGAGTACCGCGGGCTGACGCTGGCGCAGGCGGTGCACGAGCTGCTGCACCAGATCCTCCCGCCGCTCGGTGGCGACGGCGGCCTGATCGCCGTGGGCGGCGACGGCGAGCTGGTACTGCAGTTCAGCACCGAGGGCATGTTCCGCGGCGCGCGCGACGCCCGTGGCCGGCGCGAGATCGCAATCTACTAGAGCGCGTCGCGGCGCTTCGCTAGGATGCGCGCCATGATAAGCCGTCACGCTGTGCTGAGCGCGTTCCTGCTGCTGTTCGTGGTCGGGGCGCGCGCGGCGACCTGGACCGAGGGCCAGGATTACTCCGTCATCACGCCAGCGCAGACCCAGAGCGTCGGCGCCGGCAAAATCGAGGTGCTGGAGGTGTTCTCTTATGGCTGTCCGGCCTGCAACGCCTTCCAGCCGACGCTGCAGTTGCTGAAGAAGAGCCTGCCGCCGAATGCGCAACTCGCCTATCTGCCGGCCGCGTTCAACCCCGCCGAAGACTGGCCGATGTTCCAGCGCGCCTTCTTCACCGCGCAGGCGCTCGGCATCGCCGAGCGCACCCAACAGCAGATGTACGACGCCGTGTGGCAGACGGGCGAGCTCGCCACGATTGACCCGCTCACCCGTGGCCTGAAGAACCCGCAGCCTTCGATCGAGACCGCCGCGCGCCTGTACGCGCGCTGGACCGGCGTCAAGGAACAGGACTTCCTGGCGATGGCACGCTCGTTCGGTGTCGACATGAAGATGCGCGGCGCGGATGCGCAGATTGTCGCCATGCAGGTGCCGAGCACGCCCAGCATCGTGGTCGCCGGCCGCTACCGCGTGAACAGCGAGGTCCCGCACACTCCCGAGCAGCTGATCGAGCTGGTGCGCTTCCTGGTCGCTCAGGCCGGCGCACACTGAGCGCGCGCCGCCCTCAGGCGGCGTGCGGCCCGCGGCTGCGGAAGGCGCTCGGCGGCTTCCCCTCCCAGCGCGACCATACCCGCCGCAGGTGCTGCGCCGAGTGGAAGCCGGCGCGCGCCGCCACGCGCTCGAGATCCAGACCGCTGCCCAACACCAGCTCGCGCGCGAAGGCGTAGCGGATCAGCTGCACGTAATCGAGCGGCGAGCAGCGTGCGTGCTCGGCGAACAGCCGCGACAGATTGCGCGCGCTGGTGCACGCCACCGCCGACAGCCGCGCCGCGCTCCAGTGCGCGGACGGGTCGCGCGCCACCGCCTCCTGCACGCGATGCACCGCCGGGTGCAGATGATTGCGGTGCATCACCCACGGCGACAGCGCCGGGTCGGTGCCGGCGCGGCGCAGGTACACGACCAGATCGCGGGCGATCTCCGCTGCCACCCGCGGACCGAGCTGCTGGCCGATGACGTGCAGCGCGAGATCCAGGCCCGCCGTCACGCCGGCACTGGTATAGACGGGGCCGTCTTCGACGAACACCCGGTTGTCGAGCACGCGCGCGCGCGGCTCTGCCGCACGCAACTCCTCGAGATGCGCGTGGTGGGTCGTGCACTCGCGCCCGGCCAGCAGGCCGGCGCGTGCCGCAAGCACGCTGCCGGCGCACACACACAGCAGCAGCGACGGCGGCGCACTCGCCTGCAGCCACTCGATCACCCGCCGCGTCGCCGGCTCGTGCGCATCGATGCTGCTGGCGCTGACGCCGGTGAGGACCAGCATGGCGCCGGCAGGCAGCCGCTCGGGCAGCGGCTCGAGCCCGTCCACGTGCAGTCCGCCGGCGGCCGGCAGGCGCGGCTGCGGCGCGACGAAGCGCAGCCGGTAGCTGCCGGGCACGCGCGCGGCGGCGTTGCGGAACGCGTCCGCGGGCCCGGCGAGATCCAGCAGCACGACGTTCGGCAGCAGCACGAACACCACGTCGCGCAGGCTCAGCGGGGTTGCGACCGGGTCGTTCATGCAAGCGCAGCGGAACTCGTGACGATCTGCGCGAACCGACCCTCGAGCACCAACTCGGTGCGCTCGCGCAGCTCCGCTGCGGAGACCTCGCGACCCGCGCGCGTGCGCATGGGAAAGGTGAGCGTGGCATCACTCACATAGAGCACTTCGAAGCCGGCATCCGAGGCGTGTCGCGCGCTCGTCTCGCAGCACTGCTCGGTGCGGATGCCGGTAATCAGCAGGCGCCGGATGCCGCGCTGGCGCAGCCAGGCCTCGAGCGAGAGGCCGTCGCTCCCCTGCGCGTACAGTGCCGAGTGCACCTGTTTGTACACCACCACCGTCGGCTGCAACGTGAGACCTGCGAGTGCGCGCACGTGGCCGGAGGCCGCGGCGAACGGGTTGCCGGGTTCATCCGGCAGCTCGCGATGGAACACCTGCACCACCGGAATGTCCTGCACCGCGCAGCGCTCGATCAGCGATTGCAGGTTGGTGAGGAAGAGGGCGAGCCCTTCGGCACGGAAATACGGCCGATAACGGAACGATTCCTGGGCGTCGATGACGAGCAGAGCCTGCTTCATGGGGATTCCTTAAGTCTGCGATTCGGCTATATATTCCAGCAGGTCAAAGCCTGGTGCCATAGCAGTGGCAGACTAACGGCAGGCAAAAATGGCCACTACTGTCTGAGGCGTGGCCCGGGCGGGCAACTCGTTGCCGCAGAGTTCTTGACGGCGCACGGGGTGCTATCTATTTTGGGCTCGTGCCGCAGGCCAATACGGTGATGATCGATTCGCATGCCGCAGCCACGCTGCGCTATATCCGCTCCTCTATGGAGGCGGCCGGCACGCTGGCGATTCCGGCCTCCGCCGCGATCACCGTGGGGGCGATCGGACTTGCCGCGGCGGCGATCTCTGCCACCGCCGCCCTGCACACCGCCTGGCTGCCCATCTGGCTGAGCGCGGCGGTGCTCGCCGGGGCCGCGGGCGGCTACCTGCTGGTGCGGCGCTCGGCGCTGCGCGGTTTTGCGCTGCTCGGCGCGCCGCTGCGCAAGTTTCTGCTGTGCCTGCTGCCCGGGCTGTTCCTGGGCGCGGTGCTCACGCTGCTCGAGTATCGCGCCGGCGCGAGCGGCCTCCTCCCCGGACTGTGGCTGCTGTGTTACGGCTGCACGCTTATCTCGACCAGCGCGCTCACCGGACGCCCGCTGGCCATCCTGGGCGGTCTGTTCGCCGCCTGCGGACTGACGGCACTGGCGTTGCCGCCGGAAGCCCAGAACCTCATGCTCGGCGGGGGGTTCGGCGCATTGCACGTGCTGTTCGGCGTGCTGGTGGATCGGGAGGCCCATGTCGGCAAAATCCAGTCTTAGGACCCAGCAGAACGTGGCTCCGCTGCGCCGCCCGCGGGCGACCGCGCCAGGCGCGGGGCAGCGTGCCGCAGAGGCGCGCTTCGATCGCCTGGTGTACGAGCGCGTACGGCTCGGCATCATGAGTGCGCTGGCGGTGACTGACGAGCTCACCTTCTCCGAGCTCAAGGCGATGTTCGAGGTGAGCGACGGCAACCTGAGCGCGCATGCGCGCAAGCTCGAGGAGGCAGGCTACGTCAGCTGCACCAAATCCTTCGCCGACCGGCGCCCGAAATCGGCCTACCGCCTGACGGCGACCGGACGCGCCGCGCTCAACCGCTACCTCGATCATGTCGAGGCGGTGATCAAGATCATGCGCCGCTGATATTTTTTTACGTACTAACTCTGTAATACAAAGTACTCTCCAGCATGCACACCGCAATCATCATGGACGGCAACGGTCGCTGGGCGAGTGCACGCAATCTCGAACGGGCCGCCGGGCACCGCGCCGGCGCGCGCGCCGTGGACGGCATCGTGCGCGCCGCGCTCGCCGCCGGCGTCGACGTACTCACGCTGTACGCGTTTTCCGCCGACAACTGGTTTCGGCCCGATCCCGAAGTGAGCGCACTCTTCGGGCTGCTGCATCGCTTCCTCGCCACGCAGACCGAGCGCGCGCTCGAGCAGTCGATCCGGCTCAACGTCATCGGCCGGCGCGACCGGCTGGCGCCGGCCCTGCGCCGCCAGATCGAGCACAGCGAACAAGTCACGGCCGGCTGCGGGCAGCTGCATCTGCGCATCGCGGTGGATTACTCCGCGCGCCACAGCCTGCTGGAAGCCGCGCGGCGCATGGCGGCGCAACCGGCACCACGGGCGGAAGATTTCCTGCAACTGCTCGGCGTGGTCGACCACTCGCAGCCGGCGGCCCCTGAAGTTGACCTGCTGATCCGCACCGGCGGCGAACGCCGCCTGAGCGACTTCCTGTTGTGGGAGTGCGCCTACGCGGAGCTGCTGTTCGTCGACTGCCCCTGGCCGGATTTTGATGGCGCAGCGTTCGCCGGCGCGCTGGCCGAATACGCCTGCCGGCAGCGGCGCTTCGGCCGCATCTCCCAACCCACAGGCACTGCACTCGGAGGCCATTCCCCATGACGCGCAGCACTCGCTCGATCATCGGCGCCTATCCCGGCAAGGACGCCTTCGACCGCCTCGCCGCCGGCACGGTCTGCCTGGCGCTCGCCTCGCTCGCAGCCGGCATCGCGTTCGCCAGCTGGATCGAGGACGGCGGCCCGCCGCTCACGCTCGCCAACCGCATCGGCCGTCACCGCCGCCCGTTCACCGAAATCAAGTTCCGCAGCACCCGCTGCGAACACCCCACGCGCGTCGGCCAGGTGCTGCGCCGCACCGGACTCGAGCAGCTGCCACAGCTGCTCAACGTGTTGCGCGGCGAGATGAGCCTCGTGGGTCCGCAGCCGCTCGCCGCGCAGGAATCGCAGGGACGCACCTGGCGCGGCGCCGAGCTCGACTGGCGCTTCGCGGCCAAACCCGGCATCACCGGGCTGGCGCAGCTGCTGGCGGCGCGCGGTGCGCGCAACAGTCAGCGGCTCGACCGCCTCTACCTGAGCCGGCAGAGCCTGGCGCTCGACCTGCAGCTCCTGGTGCTGTCCATGGCCTCGCACGCCGTCGGCCGGCACCGCATCCGCCGCTGGCTGCGGCGCCTCGGCAGCCCCCGCGCACGCGCGCCTAGGACGGCGGCGCCGGCAGAGACAGCGTGAGCCGCGCTTCGGCCGCGAGCAGCGGTATCCCGCGGCGCCGCGCCCGCGCCAGGGCCGGCGTGTCTCCGCCTGCGGCCGCCAGCAGCAGCTCGCGCCAGATCTGCACGCGCGCTGCCCAGCGCGGCCGCAGCCACTCCGGATGGTTCTCGCCGAGCCCCTGGATCTGCCGCGCGGTGTACTGACGGATGAGCAGCGCCGCGGGTGGCTGCAGCCCCAGCAGCAGACGCGCGGAGGGCCCCTCCGCACGCGCGAGCTGCCAGGCGAAGGTGAAGATCCAGCGGGCCACTTCGCGTGCCGCCGCCACGGTGAAGAACGCCGGGGAGAGCGGCTGCCGCTCGCCCACCTGCGGCGCCCCCGCCAGGCGCCAGCGCAGCGGCTCGGCGAAGCCGGCATCGAGCAGCAGGTACGGCACACTCGCGGCGCGCGCCCGTCCCGCCGCATCCAATGCGCCCCACAGCTCTCCCACCGCTTGCAGCAGCGGGCAGGCGCTGGCACCCCGTGCCACCGCCTGCTCTGCCAGCAGTGCGAGACACGATTCATTCAGTTCGGCGAGCGAGCGGAGCGTGTCCGGCGGCAGCCAGTCTGGCCACGCCGACGGGCCGCGCTCGGCGTCGGGCGCCTCGCACTGCAGGAGCATGGTGCGGCCCTCGGGTGGAGTGGTGGGCTGGTTATCGTAGCCCAGCCGCGCACCAACGCCAGAGCCGATTTGGTTAATTTTAACCAAATATACCCGGTTGCCTTTTTTGGTTTAATTGCACCAAACTCAAAGCGGGACCCCCCCCCGGAGCTGCCGCATGCGTATCTCTGACGACCGCTATACGCGCGAGCGCGCCCGCCTCGAGCTGGCGCTGCGTTTCCTGCGCCACGAGGCGCGCACGCAGACGATCCGCGCCTGGACCGGGCTGTCCGACGACCGCATCCGCAAGCTCTACCGCTCCTACCTGGGACAAACGCGCGCGCAGCTGCCGCGTCATCGCGGCAAGTCGCCGCGCCAGGTCGCCTACTTCAGCCGCTCACTGCGCGCGCAGGAGGAGGCAACGCTGCTCGCCAGCGTGTTGTCGCTGTTCGGCGTACTGCCCACGCCGCTGCTCAGCGGACCGCCGCTGCCGTGGCCGGCGCCCGCGGCAGCGCCGCGCGAGCGCGCGCCGCCGGGGCTGCTGCGCGGTGAACTGCTGTGCCAGGCATTCGAAGCGTTCCGTTTTCTCATGCCCGGCGCGCAGACCTCGTTCGAGCACGCCGAGTTCCTGGTGCGCACGCTCAGCTGCGGCGATCAGCTGCGACTCGGCGCCTGTGGCGAGTGCGGCAGCGTCATGGTGAGCGAGCGCTTCCTGCTGCGCGCGCAACGCTGCCCGCACTGTGCCGGCACCGGGCAGTCACGCTGCTAGAATCCGCCGCCACGGCAGCTACGTGGTGCGGATGGCGGATGCAGCGCGAACCGACGAACTTTTTTGCGGGACCCTATATCGAGCGGCGTGCCGAGGCGCGCGACGACCCGGACTGGCTGGCGGCGGCGCGCGCCGATCCGGCGACGCTGTATGTCATCGGCCAGGGCACGACCCAGCTGCTGAGCGCCGAGCCGCAACCGCACATCGCCTTTCTTGCCAACGACGCGCCGCTGCTAGAGGCCGCGCCGAGCGAGGATCTGGTGCTGCTCGGCTGGTTCCGCGGCGCGCGCTGCGTGCTGGCGGAACTGCCGCCGGCGGCGGCGCCGGCACTGCCCGCAGGCACGCGGCTCGAAGAGCTGCGGCCGCTCACCGCGCTCTTGCCGGCCGAGGAGGCGGGCCTGCTCGCCTACGCGCGCGCGCTGGCTATCTGGCGCGCACGCAACCGTTTCTGCGGCGCGTGCGGCAGCCGCACCGTCAGCACGCACGCCGGCCATTGCCTCGCCTGCACCAACCCGGTCTGCCAGCACGAGATCTTTCCGCGGCTGGATCCGGCCATCATCGTGCTGGTGAGCGACGGCGAGCGCGCCCTGCTCGGCCGCCAGGCGAGCTGGCCGCCGCGTCGCTTCTCCACCATCGCCGGTTTTGTCGAGCCAGGCGAAAGTCTGGAGGACGCGGTGCTGCGCGAGGTCGCCGAGGAGACCGGCGTCCTGGTGGACGCAGTGCATTACCATTCATCGCAGCCCTGGCCGTTCCCTTCCTCGCTCATGCTGGGCTTCCGCGCGCACGCCGCGCCCGGGAGCCCGGTGACCGTCGGCCGCGAGCTTGAACAGGCCTGCTGGTGCACGCGTGCGCAGCTGACTTCGGGTGAAGTGTTGGCGCCGCCGACACAGTCAATCTCCTGGCGCCTGATCCAGAGCTGGCTGGAAGGCGACGCCTAGGCATGTGCCTGCTGGTACTCGCCTGGCAGAGCCATCCGCGCTATCGCCTGGTCGTGGCTGCCAACCGCGATGAGTTTCATGACCGGCCGGCGGCGCCGCTGGCGCACTGGCCGCCGCCGGCGGATATCCTCGCGGGCCGTGACCTGCGCGCCAACGGCACCTGGCTCGGCGTGGACCGGCAGCGGCGCTTCGGCGTGGTGACCAACTTCCGCGAGCTGCAGCCAGCGCGCACCGGCGCGCCGTCGCGCGGCGGACTGATCCCGGCTTACCTGCAGGGGGCCGCCGACCCGAGCGCTTTCTTCGCGGCGCTCAGCGCACGCGCCGCGGAATATTCGGGGTTCAATCTGCTGCTCGCCGATCAGCAGTCCCTCTGGTACGGCTCCAATCGCGCCACGCCGTTCGCACGCGCCTTGGCGCCCGGGGTGTACGGCCTGTCGAACGAGCTGCTCGATACGCCGTGGCCGAAACTGGAGCGCGTGCGCACCGGGTTCCGCGCCTGGCTCGCCGGCGCAGACGCCGACCGGGAGGAGCTGTTTCGCCTGCTGGCCGACCGCGCCCCCGCCGCGGAGGGAACGCACACCTCCACCGGCGGACTGCCGCGTGAGTGGGCACGCGCGCTGTCGGCGCCGTTCGTCCTGCATCCAGACTACGGCACGCGCTGCTCCAGCGTGCTGTTGCTGCAGTCGGACGGGGCACTGTCGCTGTGCGAGCGGCGCTTCGATGCGCAGGGCGAGCTTTGCGGTGAGCGCGAATTTGCTCTAAAGGACCGACAGTGGCCCTAAGCCGGCGGAACCGGCGCGGTCGGCGCAGACTCTGATAGAACGCGGGGGGTCGCAGGCGGCTGCGGCCATAAGGCTTCAGAATTACAAGGATTTCTCCGGTCGCAGTTGAGATGGCGCAGCATTGTTTCCAGCCGCGGGCCCGCCGACGGCGGGCCCCGTGGCTCGCGCTGTGCCTCTTGCTGTGCCCGCTCGCCTGGGGTGCCGGCGGGGTCGACGTCGAGGTGCACGGCGTCGACGACCAGCTGAAGAACAACGTGCTCGCGTACCTGAGCTTCGAGCGCTACCAGAAAGGCGGCGCGGATCTGACCCCAGACATCGTCGACCGCCTGCACAACCGCGTCGAGCGCGAAGTGCAGGATGCGCTGCGGCCGTTCGGCTACTACGAACCCAAGATCGAGTCGAGCGTCAATCAGGAGGGGCCGAACAAGTGGAAAGTCGAGATCAATATCACTCCCGGCCAGGCAGTGCTGGTGCAGCACATCGACGTGCGTGTCGACGGGCCCGGTGAGACCGATCCGCTGTTCACGCGCATCCTGCGCCGCCTGCCGCTGCACGTGGGCGATCGCCTCAATCAGGCGTACTACGAGGCGATCAAGAGCGACCTGCAGCGCACCGCCGCCACCTACGGCTATCTGGATGCGAAGATGATCCGCACCGAACTGGTCGTGGACCCGCCCAACCACGTCGCCAACATCGCGCTCGAGCTCGACACCGGATCGCGCTATCGCTTCGGCGCGACCAGCATCGAGCAGCACGTAGTGCGTGAGAACCTGGTGCGGCGCTACCTGCGCTATCACCAGGGTGAGCCCTACGACCTGACCCAGGTCCTGCGCACGCAGTTTGCCCTGGATGATGCCGGCTACTTCGCCAACCTCGAGGTGTTGCCGGGCGATCCGGATCGCCAGGCGCTCACCGTGCCGGTGAAGATCCACGCCGATCCCAGCCGCCGGCACCGCTACTCGGTGGGCGCCGGTTACGCCACCGACACCGGCGCGCGCGGTACGCTCGGCTTTGAGGACCGGCACGTCAACACCTACGGCCACAGCTTCGGCGTGGAAGTCCAGGCCGCACAGGTCACCAAGTACTACGTCAATAGTCATTACCGTATCCCGGTCGGCGATCCGGCGTTGGAAAGCGTCGCGCTCAATGCCACCATCGAGCAGCAAACACTGGCAGACGAAACTGCCATCACCCAGTCGGTCGGTCCGAGCTTCACCGACGTCATCAATGGCTGGCAGACGGTGTGGCAGGTGAACGCGGTACGCACGACCAGTACCGACCTGAACGGCTCGGACACCGACCGCCTGCTGGTGCCCGAGCTCGACATCGCCTCGGTGCCCAAGGGCTACCTGGGCGAGGCGCTGTTCGAGCACCCGCTGTTCCTCGAGATCAAGGGCTCGGATGCGGCGCTGGGATCGGACTCGAACTTCCTGCAGATCCACCTGCAGGGCGAAAAAGTGTTCCGCCTTGCCAACAAGTGGCACCTGCTGCTGCGCGACGAAGTGGGGGTGACATTCGCCTCGCGCGCCACGCAGCTGCCGGCTTTCTACCGCTTTTTCGCCGGCGGCGACAACAGCGTGCGGGGCTTCGCCTACAACGAGCTGTCGCCGTATGAAGCAGTGCCGTGCATAAAAACCGCCACCGGGCAGACCCCCAACGACAGCTGTATCCCCGGCCAGCTCGCCGGCTACATCAAGACCGGCGGCAAGGACTTGTTCACCGGCACGGTGGAGGTGATACGGGATCTGCCGCGCAACCTGGGGGTAGCCGCGTTTTTCGACTACGGTAATGCGCTCAACAGCTTCAAGAATCCGGGCTGCCTGCCGGGACCGCCGATGGAGGGTCCGGTGTGTCAGCCCTTCGTTCAGTACTCGGTCGGCATCGGCCTGCGCGTGCGCCTGCCGGTGATGACGCTCGGTATCGACATTGCCCAACCGCTGTCGACCAACGCCGGCCCGCGCCTGCATATCAACTTCTCGCCCAAACTGTAACGCATGCGCCGCCTGCTGCTCATCTGCGCCGTGCTGCTGATCGCGACTGCCATCGTCGGACCGCTGCTCCTGGTGTGGTCGGCGCTGTACACCGAGCGCGGCACGCAATTCGTCGTGCGGCACCTGCCCCACCAGCTCGGCAACGTCACGCTCACCATCGAAGGGCTGAGCGGCACGCCTGCGACCGGCCTGCACGTGGCGCGCGTGGAGGTCGACCAGGAGCTGGTCAACCTGAAACTCACTGATATCAGCGGGCAAGTGACGCTGGCGCCGCTGCTGCTGCAGACCATCCGCGCCACCCGCGCCTCGGTCGGCAGCGTGCTCATCACTGTCAAGCGTCGCACCCACCCGCCGACGCCCAGCCCGCCGTCGTTCCTGCCACGCTGGCTGATCATCAACGTCGATGACGCGCAGGTCGGCTCGGCACTGCTGACGGTGTACAACGGCTTTCATCTGCAGGCCAATGACATCCGCACCGCGGCGGCGCTGCGTCACAGTTACATCCGCTTCTACCAGGCAAACGCGACACTCGAGGGCGCAGCCCTCAGCCTGAGCGGACTGCTGCGTGCCAGCGATCCGCTCGGCGTGGAAATACGCGGCCACTTCGACTGGCAGCCGGCGGGCCAGGCCGCCTGGACATTCGACGGCAGCGCGCGCGGTGACCTCAACGACCTCAATGTCGTCGCGCAGCTGGTGAGCCCGATGCGCGCCGACGTCAGCGGCCAGGCACTGGATCTCACCGGCCACCCGCACGCGCTCGCAAGCGTCGCGCTACAGCAGCTCGACCTCAAGGTATTCGGCGCCAACACTCCGTTCGGCAACATCAGCGGGCATCTCGCCGGCACACTCAACGAGCATGGCTTCGAGGCGCACGGCCCGCTGAATCCCAGCGGACTGAACGCCGGGGTGTTCGATGTGGCCTTCGCCGGCAGCTACGCGCAGCACACCCTGCAAGCGCAGCGCATGCAAGTGCATCACCTCGCCTCTGGCGCGCGCGCCAGCGCCGCCGGCAGCATCGCCATCATCGCGCACGGAGCGCAGCTGGAGCTCAAAGGCGAATGGGGCGATTTCCGCTGGCCGCTGATGGGGCGCGACACGGCGCTGCGCAGTCCCGCCGGTTCGTTCACGCTCTCCGGCGCCATGCCGTATCGGATCCATGTGGCCGGCCGCGCGAGTGCTGCGACATTGCCGCTCATGCCGGTCGAAGCCAGCGTGATCCTGGACAAGGATGGCGTGACTTTCGCGCCAGCCGAGCTCGATCTGTTCGGCGGCCACGCCAGCGTCAACGGCCGCGTCGCCTGGTCACCCACACAGGTGTTCGCGCTTTCCGGCCGTGCCACCAACCTCAACCCTGCGGCACTGCGCCCCGATCTGCCCGGCAGTCTGAGTTTTGCGTTCGCGGTCTCCGGACGCGGCTTCGATCCAAAAGGAGAGCTCAGCGCCTCCTTCAGCGGCCTGTCCGGCAAGCTGCGCGGCCTTGCCACCGGTGGCTCGGGTGCGATCAGCCACCAGGGCAAGACCTGGGAGTTCAACGCCGTGCGCCTAGGGCTCGGCAATGCCAGCGTGGCGCTCGACGGCCAGCTCGACGACCGCCTCAATCTGCGCTTCGCCATCGCGACCCACGACCTGAGTGTGCTGGCACCCGGCGGCCATGGTGCGCTGAGCTCATCCGGCACCGTCGCGGGCACCTTGAGCGAGCCCGCAGTGATCGCCACCGCACACGGGACTGAGCTCGAGTATCAGGGCGTGAAGCTCGCCGCGCTCGATGCCGACATCAATTTCAATCCCGGCGAGACGCAGCAGCAATCGAAGATCAGCGTGCGCCTGCACAAGCTGAGTTACCTCGGCCGCACCGCCGACAGCGTGCTGTTCACCCTGAGCGGCCTACCGTCCGCGTACGACGTGCGCCTGGCCGCCAGCGCGCCCGGACTCGACGGCAATGCCGAGGCGATCGGTACCTACGCGCACGGTGCCTTCAAAGGACAGCTGCATGCGTTCAGCATCGCCGGCTCGCAGCAGCTGCACCTGACGCTCGAGCGCCCCGTGGATCTGCTGGTCGCGGCCGCGCATACGCAGCTGCAGTGGCTGTGCCTGGTCGGCACGCCGGGCAGCATGTGCGCCGACGGCGACTGGACCCCGAGTGCCTGGTCGAGCACGGTGATGGCCGAGGAGCTGCCGCTGCAGACACTGACCGCCGGCATGACGGCCGCGGTCGAATACCGCGGCACCATCAGCGCGCTGACGCACTTCGCCGGCGGCGGCAGCGCCCCGCTGCAGGGTTCGCTGCGCGCCCAGCTCGCCAACGCCGAGATCGATCACAAGCTCGCCAGTTCCAGGATCGAGCACACCAAGATCGGCTCGGGCACCTTCACCGTGGTGGCTACGCCCACCGTGATCAACGCGCAGCTTGCCCTCGGTGATCAGAAGGCCGGCACCATCGGCGGCCGCCTCGACGTGCAGCGCAACACCGCGCGCTGGCAGGACATGCCGGTCGCAGGCGCCCTGCACGCGCAGACCGACGAGTGCGGGCTGGTGTCGCTGTATGTGCCGGACATCGACCGCGCCACCGGCCATCTGGTGGCCGACATCCAGGTGAGCGGCACGCTCGGCGCGCCGCGGCTCACCGGCGCGGTCAAGCTCACCGACGGCGAGATCGATGTCTACCAGGTCAACCTCGGCTTGCGGCGCATCAATCTGCAGGCGCGCCTCGGTGAGTCCGGCGTCGACTTCACCGGCAGTGCTGCGGCAGGTGCCGGCCAGGTTGCCGCCAACGGCCACATCGAGTGGCGCAATCTGCTGCCCTACGGCAAGTTTCACCTGCAGGGGAGCAACCTGCGCGTGGCAGACGTGCCCGAGGCGCAGATCGACGCCTCCCCGGATCTCGACTTCGTCATCAATGCGCACAAGATCGAGGTGACCGGCAAGGTGACGATTCCCTACGCCAAGATCCAGCCGAAAGACATCACCAATGCAGTGCGCGTCTCGCCCGATGAGGTGATCGTCGGCAGCGAACAGGACAACCCGGAGGAGCGCTTCGAGGTGATGAGCATCATCACGCTCGCGCTCGGCGACAAAGTGAACATCGACGCCATGGGACTGACCGCGCGCCTCACCGGCAGCGTCACGATCAGTAGTGGCTACGATGCCATTACCACGGGCAGCGGTCAGCTCAACGTGGCGGAGGGCAAGTACACCGCCTATGCGCGCCAGCTCGACATCACTCGCGGGCAGCTGCTGTTTAACGGACCGATCGACAATCCGGCCATCGACGTGACGGCGCAGAAGGCGTTCCCGGACGTGACCGCGGGGGTTAGAGTGCGCGGCTACCTGGCGCAGCCGCGAATCTCATTCTTCTCCGATCCTTCGTTGCCACAATCGCAGATTGTGTCGTTGATCCTCGCGGGCGGTTCACTGCAGTCGGCCGGCAACCAGGGTAACGCGGCGCTCGGTCAGGGCGCCGCGCTGCTCGCCTCGCAGTTCGGGCCGCGTGTCGGGTTACCGGACGTGAGCCTCGAGACCGACCCGGTCGCGAATGAGACCTCGCTGGTGCTCGGCCGTTACCTGTCGCCGCGCCTGTACGTCAGCTACGGCGTAAGTCTGACCGAGAACCTGAATGTGTTTAAGATGCGCTACACGCTCGGCGACCACTGGACGGTGCGCATGGAAATGGGCACCGCGCGCGGAGCGGACCTGGTGTACTCGATCGAGAAATGACATGCGTCTGGCCCCCGCCGCGCTGCTGCTGATGCTGTGCACCCCGGCATGGGCGCAGAGCGGGCCGGTCTGCGAGGTGTTCACGCGCGATGACCGCGCGGCCTCGGCGCTGGTCCACGAGTGGCTGGCGAACTCTCACGACCTGCGCGTGCAGGTGTGCCACGTCCCGGCAGCGGACGGCGAGACCAGCGAACAGTACGCCGGCGAGGGCGCGACCACCCGACACGGCGGGGTGTGCAGTTACCCGAGCCATGGGCTCACGCCGACCGGCCCCGGCGGGTCGCGGCGCCTGCAGCGCTACGAGCAGGGCGAAGGACTGGCAATGACGCTGCAGCCGAGCGGCGCGTGCCCGGCGGAGCACGTCGCCGGCGTGGCGCGTTACACGCTGACTTACGAGCTGAGCGCCGAGACCTTCAGCTCGCTGATGCAGTGGTGGCTGGCGGCGGAGAGTTCGCCGCAGGCGTTCGACAGCGCAGGTCCGGTCAGCGGCGATGCCGCGCGGCGCCTGCGCGCGGGGATCGCTGCCGGACGCATGCAGCAGGCCGTACCGGTGCGCATCGTGCGGCTGCCCGGTTCGCCCTTCCACCACCGCTATTCCGCCTTCATCGGCGACCCGGACAGTCACGCGCCGGGCGCGGCCCTCTACGTGCTGTACGTGAGCAAACGCCTGCGCGCGCCCTGGCAGCTCACCGCGGTCGCCGAAACCAGCCCCTGAAGTCCTATTTGGCGCACTCGCCGAGGCGCCGCGCGCTGATGCTCGAGGCCATGTGCTGGCCGTGATCGCTGCTCGAGGACAGGTTGCCCTTGAAGGAATCGCCGCTGAAGGCGCCGTCGAAATTGACGCTCGAGTGCGCGCATTGCAGGACGAACTTGACCGCGCCGGCGGCGATGCTCTGACTCACCACCTTGCAGCTTGGATCGTTCTGGGTACGCTTGTCCGCCAGCTGCTTGCTGAAGCGCTGCAGATCGCTGCTGGTGATGCATTCCTGATGAGTCTGTGGTTGCTGCAGTTTGGCGAGCAGTGCCGGCGGTGTCTGCGCGGCGAGATTCGGCGGTAGCTGAATCTGCGTGGTGACGACGAACTCGTAATTGCCGGGCCTGAGCGGCACGGCCTGCGCCAACAGCAGCGTGGAGACTCCCGCGGCGGCGAGCGCCACCGCGCCGGTCAGAAAGCGTGTGCCTCGGGACTTCATTCGATCCTCTCCCTTGCAGCCGTGCCCGGCCCGGGCGCGATTGTAAAACGCCGGCCGCGCGCGAACCGTGACGCATTCCGCCTTGACAGTTCGTGCATTAATATGCACATTACGTGCATGTTTATGCGAATAAACACCCGATGCTGAGCGAAGCGCAACAGCTGGAGCGCCGCGGCGCCATCATGCGCATCCTGCGCGACGGACTGGTGCGCAAGCAGCAGGACCTGGTGCGGCTGCTGAAAAAGGCCGGCCACGAGGTGACCCAGTCCTCGGTCAGCCGCGACCTGCGCGACCTCGGCGTGCTCAAGGCGAGCGGCCGCTACGTGCTGCCGGCCGATGAAGTGAGCCGCGCCAACGGCGACTTCGGCGCGCTCAGCCAGTTCGTGCGCGCGCTGCGCCGCGCCGGGCCCTCGCTCACCGTGCTGCGCACCACCATCGGCGCCGCGCAGAGCGTCGCCGTGGCCATCGATCGGGCGGCGTGGCCGGAGGTGGCTGGCACGATCTCGGGCGACGACACCATTTTCATCGCTACCGCAGGCGTGCGCGCGCAGGACGAACTGATGGCACGCCTGCGCACACTGTTTCCGGTCTGAGCGTGTCCAGTACTGTGACTGCCACGGGCGTCGCGCCCATCGTGCTTGCCTATTCCGGCGGCCTCGATACCTCGTTTCTGGTGCCGTGGATTGCTGCCGCGGAGCAGCGCCCGGTGATCACCGTGACGGTCGACACCGGCGGCATCGACACCGCCGCGGCGCAGACTCTCGCCGAACGCGCGCGCGCCCTTGGCGCGATCGCGCACCATCAGGTGGACGCGCGGGCCGACTACTTCGAGCAGGTGCTGCGCTTCCTCATCATGGGCAATGTGCGGCGCGGCCAGCTGTACCCGCTGTGTGTGGGTGCTGAACGCGTCATGCAGGCACAGACCATCGCGCGCATGGCGCGCGCGCTCGGTTCCGACATGGTGGCGCACGGCTGCACCGCCGCCGGCAACGATCAGGTGCGCTTCGAAGTGGCGCTGCGGACGCTGGCGCCCGATCTCAAGGTGCTGGCGCCGGTGCGCGACCGCGCCTTCCGGCGTCAGGAGGAGCTCGATTACCTGACGCAGCGCGGACTGCCGGTGCCGGCCAGTGGCGCGCGCTACTCCGTCAACCGTGGCTTGTGGGGCGTGACCATCGGCGGCAGCGAGACCCTCACCTCAGCGGGAAGCATTCCGGAGGAGGCCTGGATTCTCACCCGCGGCGCCTTTACCCAGCCACGCGCCGGCGAGCGCCATACGCTCGAGTGGCGCGAAGGCCGTCCGCTCGCGCTCGACGGCGAGCAGCTGAGCCCGGTCGCGCTCATCGAGTCACTGGAGGCGCTCGCCGCGCCGTTCGGCATCGGCCGCGGCATCCATCTGGGCGACACCATCATCGGCAGCAAGGGACGGGTCGCTTTCGAGGCACCTGCCGCCGAAGTGCTGCTGTGCGCGCATCGTGAGCTCGAGAAGCTGGTGCTCACGGCGCGCCAGCAGCGCATCAAGGACCTCGTCGCCCAGCCCTACGGCGACCTGGTGCACGAAGGCCAGCTGCTGGACCCGGTGTGCCGCGACATCGAGGCGCTCATGCTGGCCTCGCAGCGGCGCGTCACCGGCAAAGTGCACCTGCTGTTGCAGACCGGCGCCGTGTTCGTCGAGGGCGTGGAATCGCCCTTCTCGCTGATGGCCGCCTCGAAGGGCGTCTATGGCGAGGCCGCGGGCGAATGGTCGGCGCAGGACGCGCTCGGCTTCTCGCGCATCGCCGCGCTGCCCGGCATTTTCTACACGCGCGCCGGCCAGCGCGCCAGCAGCAGCGACCCGGAGCGTTGATATGGACGCGTTAGCATGGTGAACGGCATGCGCAGTGTCGTGGTCGACAAACTTGCCTCCGTGACCCAGGCGTGTGGCTTGTCGCACGAGGTACGCGTCTCGAACGACATCCCCGCCGAGGAAGGCGTGGTGGTGGTCGTCGAGGTGCTCACCAACAAGACCACCTACAACACGCTCGAGCTCACCAGCGGCCGCATGGCCAAGGTCGGCAAGGGTGACGTGGTCGCCGGCGCGCTCGGTCACCGCCGCGCGCTGTTCGGCTACTCCGGTCACGTCCCGGCCACCGTGCAGCCGGGCGATGTCATCCAGATGCTCAACATCGGCGGCGTACTCGGGGTGTGCGATTCCATCAACCCCGAGAAGGGCCGGCCGTTCGACTGCCGCGTCCTGGGCGTCGCGCTCAACTTCCCTTATCTTGGCGAGCGCATCGGCGTGCCGGCACGCGTCGGCTACAAGCCGCTGGACGTCAACGCGCCGCTCGATACCCGCGGCGTGCCGGTAGTGGCGCTCGCCGGTACCTGCATGGAGGCGGGCAAGACCGCCGCGGCCTGCGCGGTGATCGCACGCATGCGCCACCGCGGCCTGACCGTGGACGCCTTCAAGGCCACCGGCGTCTCGCTGCGCCGCGACGTGCTGGCCATGGAGGACGCCGGTGCGCGCCGCTGCGCGATCTTCACCGATCTCGGCATCGTCACGACCACGCGCGCCAACGGCCCGGCGCTCACCCGCACCATGCTGAGCGAGCTCGCCGGCGGTAAGCCGGACGTCATCGTGTTCGAGCTCGGCGATGGCATCCTCGGCACCTATGGCGTGGACGCGATTCTCGAATGCCCGGACATCAAGTCGGCCCTGAGCGCGGTGATCCTCTCGGCCAACGACCCGGTCGCCGCCTGGGGCGGCGTCAAGCTGCTGCGCGAGCGCTTCCAGGTCGAGCCGTGCGTGGTCACAGGTCCCGCGACCGACAACCAGGTCGGCGTGGAGATCATCACCGCGCAGATGCGTGTCGCGGCCTTCAACGCCATGAGCAACGGCGCGGCGCTCGGCGATTGTGTGATCGGGGCACTCGGCCTCAAGGCCGCCCCGGCGGCAGCGCCGTGAACGAATCCATTGCCGCAGTGGTGCTGGGCGGCACCGGCTATGTCGCCGGCGAGCTGCTGCGCCTGCTGGCCGCGCATCCCACCTTCCGCGTGGCGGCGGTCATGTCCGACAGTCAGCCGGGCGCGCCGCTGGCCGGTGCCTTCCCGCATCTCGGCACGAGCTACCCGCACGAGCGCTTTCGTTCCGAGGAGGAGGTAACCCGCATCCTGTGCGAGGCGCCGCAGTCGGCGCTGTTTTCGGCGGCGCCGCACGGCGTCGCGGCCGGCCTGATCGATCGCCTGCTCACCGCCTGCGAGCGCGCCGGCAGTGCGCCGCGCGTCGCGGACATCTCCGCCGATTTCCGCTACCGCAGCGCCGCGGCCTACGAGGCCGTGTATCACCGTCCGCACCCGGCGCCGGCGCGGCTGGCGCAGTTCACCTGCGCGCTTCCAGAGCACCTCGAGCGGCTGACCACACCGCACGTCGCGCATCCCGGTTGTTTCGCGACCGCGATGCTGCTCGCCGCCGTACCGCTGCTCGCCACCGGGCTCGTGAGCGATACGCTTTTTATCAGTGGCACCACGGGCAGCACCGGCTCCGGGCGCAAGCCGGTCGAAGCGACGCACCATCCGCTGCGCCACGGCGACCTGTACAGTTACAGCGCGCTGGCGCACCGGCACACTCCGGAAGTCACCGCCTGTGCCAAGGCCGCGACCGGCGTCGACGCCGAGTTCGCCTTCATCCCGCACTCCGGTCCGTTTGCGCGCGGCATCCACGTGACGCTGCAGGCGGCACTCAGGCGCCCGCTCGACACCGACGAGCTGCTGGGGCTGCTGCGCGCCTTCTACGCAGCAATGCCCTTCGTCCAGGTGCGCGCGCAGGCGCCGCGCGTCAAGGACGTCGCCACCAGCAACTACGCGCATCTGTCCGCCACCGTGGCAGGCAACACGCTCGCGGTGCTGTGTGCCATCGACAATCTCAACAAGGGCGCAGCCGGCGGCGCCATCCAGTGGATGAATCGCATCTACGGTCTGCCGCAGAGCGCCGGACTTGGCGCGCCGGCGCCGGGCTGGACCTGAGGGCGCCGCATGCCAGCCACCGTCACAGCTGCGCCAGCCGCGCAGTTTCTCGCACCGGTATTCGCCCAGTACCCGCTGGAGGTCGTCTCGGCGGAAGGCGTCTGGCTGCGCAACGCGCGTGGCGAGCGCGTGCTCGATCTCTACGGCGGCCACGCAGTGGCCGGCCTCGGCTACGCGCATCCGGGCTGGACCGCAGCGCTCGCCCGCCAGGCGCAGGAGTGCAATTTCCAGACGAATGCAGTAGCCATGGCGGTGCGCGCGCGCGCCGCCGCACGCCTGGTGCGCTTCGCCCAACTGCCCTTTAGCAGTGTGTTCTTCGTCAACAGCGGCGCGGAAGCGAACGAGAACGCGCTCAAGATCGCGCTGCGCCAGACCGCGCGCACGCAGATCGTGGCAATCGAGGGTTCCTTCCACGGACGCACCGCGGCGGCCGGTGCGGTGACCTGGGGCGCGCAGGCCAAGTGGTACGGCTTCCCGCGCACGCCGTTCGACGTCAGTTTCATTGCGCGCGGTGACCTCGCAGCCCTCGAGCGCCAGATCGGTGCCGACACCGCCGCAGTGATCGTCGAGCCGGTGCAGGGACTCGCCGGAGCCGTCGATCTCGGCCACGACTTCCTCGCCGCGCTGCGCCGGCGCTGCGATGCCAGCGGCGCGCTGCTCATCTTCGACGAGGTGCAGTGCGGCGTTGGCCGCACCGGTCAGCCGTTTGCGGCCAACCTCTACGGCGTGTTGCCGGATCTGCTCACCACCGCCAAGGCGCTCGGCAACGGCTTCCCGTGCGCGGCGCTGCTGATGACGCAGGCGGTGAGCGCCGCTCTCAAGCTCGAGTCCCTCGGCACCACGTTCGGCGGTGGTCCGATGGCGTGCGCGGCGATCGAGGCGGTGCTGGAGGCGATCGAATCGGAACAGCTGCTGGCGCGGGTGCGGCGCGTGGGCGCCTACATCCGTGCGCACTGCATTACCGGCCCGGTGAGCGGCCACCAGGGTGCGGGGCTGCTGGTCGGACTGCGCACCACGCGGCCGGCAAAAGAGATCCAGGCGGAGCTGCTTGAGTGCGGCATCCTCGCCGGCACGGCCAGCGACCCGCACGTACTGCGTCTGCTGCCGCCCTACATTCTCGAACAGGAGCACGTCGACATGTTGCGCGATGCGCTCGCCGATCTGCCGCCATGAAACGCTTCCTCGATCTGGCGGACTTCTCGCGCGAGGAGGTGCTGTCGCTGCTCGAGCTGGCGCGGCGTCTGGAGCGCCAGGCCGAGCCGCACGCGCTCACCGGCAAGCTCCTCGGACTGCTGTTCTTCAATCCCTCGCTGCGCACCCTCGCCTCGATGCAGGCGGCGATGGCGCGTCTCGGCGGCAACTCGTTCGTCATCACTCCCGGGCAGGGCAGCTGGCAGCTCGAAACACGCCGGGGTGTGGTGATGGACGGCGCGGCGGCCGAGCACGTGGCCGAAGCCATTCCGGTGCTCGCCGGCTACTGCGACGCGCTCGGCATCCGCATGTTCGCTAACGGCACGGACCTGGCCGCCGACCTGGCCGATAGCGCCTTCAGCGCCATCGCCGGACTCAGCGACAGGCCGCTGATCAATCTCGAGTCGGCCATCACGCACCCCTGCCAGGCGCTGGCCGACTGGAAGACGCTCGATGATCTGGCGGTGCCGCGCGCCGGACGCTTTGTGCTGTCCTGGGCCTGGCATCCGCGCGCGCTGCCGCTCGCAGTGCCCGCCGCGGCGCTGCACATGGCGGCGCTGCGCGGCATGGAAGTGGTGGTCCTGCGGCCGGAGGGCTTCGCCCTGCCGCCGGCCATCATGGAGCGCGCGCGGCGTGCTGCCGCCAGTTCCGGCGGCTCGGTGACGGAGACCAGCGAGCGCGCCGCGGCACTTCAGGGGGCCGAGGTCATCTACGTGAAGGAATGGGGCGCGACCGAGCGCTACGGCGATGCCGCCGCGGACGCGCAGCTGCGCGGCGCGCTGCGCGCCTGGTGCGTGCGCAACGACTGGTTCGCCGATGCGCCCGACTGTCACGTGATGCACTGCCTGCCGGTGCGGCGCAACAGCGCGATTGCCGACGAGGTGCTCGACAGCGCGCGCAGCGTCGTGCAGCGCGCGGCCTACAACCGTCTGCCGGCGCAGATGGCCGTGCTCCATCAACTGCTCAGGCCCTGAACCCAAGGTTGGCAACGCCATGATCATGCACCGCAGCGACCAGACTCTGGCCATCCGCGCACTGAAGAGTGCCGCGCCCTACATCCGCATGTACAAGGGCAAGACTTTCGTGGTGAAGACCGGCGGCGGGGTGTTCGCGGAGAACTCCACCACCCGCGCGCTGGTCGAGCAGATCGCGATCCTGCATTACTTCGGCGTACGCGTGGTGCTGGTGCACGGCGGTGGTCCGCAGCTCACCGAACTGTCGGCCGCGCTCGGGGTACCGACACGCATGGTCGAGGGCCGGCGCATCACCGACCAGAAGTCGATCGACGTCAGTGCGATGGTGCTCAACGGCCTCATCAACACGCGCGTGCTCGCCATCTGCCGCGAACTGAATATCGATGCGGTGGGGCTGAGCGGGGTGGATGCGGGCCTGGTACGCGCACATAAACGCGCACCGACGCGCACCGGCAACGGCGAGCTGGTCGACTTCGGCTACGTGGGTGACATCGATGCGGTCGATGCCGGCGTGCTCAATAAGCTGCTCGACAACGGCCTCATGCCGGTGGTGAGTCCGCTGTCGGCGGACGACAATGGCACGCTGCTTAACATCAATGCCGACACCGTCGCTGCCGCCATCGGCGCCGCGCTCGGTGCGGAGAAGCTGATCCTGTGCACCGGCGCGCCCGGCATCCTCGGTGACGTCAGCGACCCGGGCTCACTCATCTCCTATACCGACCTGCAGGGGCTGAAGCGCCTGCACGAGGCCGGCCACATCGCCGACGGCATGCTGCCCAAAGCGCGCGCCATCGAGAATGCGATCCGTGGCGGCGTCCGTCGCGTGCACGTGGTCTCCTATCAGGCGCCCGAGGGCATTCTGTCCGAGGTGTTCACCAACGAGGGCACCGGCACCATGATCGTGGCGGACGTGAACGCGCTGCCGCCGGCAGAGCAGCATCAGAGCGGCCATTCATGAGTCGCCTGTGGGACAAGGGCGCGCCGCTCGATGAGCGCGTGCTGCGATACACCGCCGGCGAGGACTTCGCGCTCGATGAGCGGCTCGTGCAGTACGACGTGCGCGCCTCGCTCGCACACGCGGAGATGCTGCACGCACAGCAGCTGCTGACGGCCGCGGACCTGCAGGCCATGCGCACCGCGCTCGAGGAGCTCGCCGCCGCGCACGCCCGCGGCGAATGGCACGTCGAGCTCAGCGATGAGGACGGGCAGACGGCACTCGAGCGGCACCTGACTGCACGCATCGGCAGCGCCGGCGCGCGCATCCACCTGGGGCGCTCACGCAACGATCAGGTGCTCACCGCCATCCGCCTCTACCTGCGCGACACCGTGGCTGCGCTGGTCGCGGATGCGCTCGCCGTGGCACAGGCGCTCGAGGCACTGGCCACGCGCGAGCCGGACACGGCACTCCCCGGCTACACCCATATGCAGCAGGCGATGCCGAGCTCGGTGGCACTGTGGGCCGGCGGCTTTGCCGCGGAGCTGCGCGACGATGCCGAGGGACTGACCGCGGTCCTGCGTCGGCTGAACAAGAATCCGCTCGGCTCAGCGGCCGGTTACGGCACGCCCGGGGTCAGCATCGACCGCGAAGCGACGCGCGCGCTGCTCGGCTTCGACAGTGTGCAGCAGCCGGTCACCGCAGTGCAGCTGTCACGCGGCAAGGCGGAGGCGCAACTGCTGTGCGAGATTGCGCTGCTGATGCAGGACCTGTCGCGCTTCGCCGCCGACGTACTGTTGTTCGCGACCCAGGAGTTCGGCTTCCTCGAGCTGCCGGTCGAGTTCACCACCGGCTCCTCCATCATGCCGCAGAAGCGCAATCCGGATGTGTTTGAACTGATCCGCGGTCGCACGGCAAGCGCGCAGGCCTGTCTGCTGGAGGCTCTCGCGGTGTGCGCCAAGCTGCCCTCCGGCTACCAGCGCGATCTGCAACTGCTGAAGTTCCCGCTGTTCCGCGCCATCGATCTCGCCGCGGCCACGCTCGCCATCCTGCCGCCGGCCATCGCGGCACTGCGGTTCAGGAGCGAGGCCATCCGGCTCGACCCGGCGATCCATGCCGCCGCGGAGGCCAACCGCCTGGCGGTCAGCGAGGGAATCCCGTTCCGCAGCGCTTATCAGCGGGTGGCGGCGAAGCTCAAGAAATAGCGGGCGCCGCCGGCGACATTGCCAGCGCCAGGTGCGCAAGGCAGGCTGTGGCGCTGCGCCGGGAGGATGCATGATCAAGCTGCTGGGAATTTCCGGGAGCCTGCGCCGCGGTTCCTACAACAGCGCGTTGTTGCGCGCCGCCACGCGCCTGATGCCCGCGGACAGCGGGCTCGAGACCGCCAGCATCCGCGGCATTCCGCTGTTCGACGGCGACATCGAGGCGCAGGGTATTCCGCCTGCGGTGACCGCACTCAAGAATGCCATCGTCAGCTGCGACGGCGTGCTGCTCGCCACGCCCGAGTACCACAACAGTCTCCCGGGCGTCTTCAAGAACGCGATCGACTGGCTGGGGCGGCCGCCGGCCGACGTCAAACGGGTGTTCGGCGGACGACCGTTCGCCCTGATGGGGATCTCGACCAGTGCCTTCGGCACGGTGCTGAGCCAGGCGGCCTGGTTGCCGGTGCTGCGCACGCTCGGCACCGTGACCTGGTTTGGTGGCCGGCTGGCGATTCCGCGCGCGCCGAGCGCGTTCGATGAGTCCGGCAACCTCAAGGATGCGGCTGTCGAGGAGCCGCTGCGGCAGTTCCTGGCCGGCTACGTGCAATTCGTCCGGCAGCTGCGCACGGGCTGAAGGCGCCGGCCCTACTCGGCCTGCGGCGCCGCGGCGACGTGCGCCACGCGCTCGAGATTCTCGCGCACGAACTCGATGTGCTCGCGCAGGTGGTAGAGCTGCTCGGCGTGCGCGCCGGGTATGCGTCCGCCGATCACACGCTTCTCGATGTGCTCCAGTCGCGCGAGCAAGGCCTCGCGCTGCGCCGCGGAGGTCTGCTCCAGCGTCTCGCGCTCGAGCGCCATCAGCTCGCTGTAGCGCCGGTGGATGCGCCGGTTGATGCGCCAGCGGTACAGCTGCGGCAACAGACGCAAGCCCGGTATCACCACGACGATCAGCGGCAACAGCACCACCAGCGCGCGGTTCAGCAGACTGGCGACCCAGAACGGCAGGTAGCGGTACAGCAGGCTCTTGTTGCCGGTGCGGTAGTAGCGCAGCGCCTCGTCGCTGATCGGGAACAGGTACGCGGTCGCGTTGGGAAACTGTCCGGCAGACTGCAGCACCGAGGCACGGCTGTGCACCTCGAAGGCCGCGCCCAGCAGCACGTCGATCAACGCCGGGTGCAGCTTGGCGTGCGCCACCAGCTCGACCGTCGGTGCCAGCATGTTGACGTCGCTGTGCGGCAGATCCTCGCCGAGGTCGAACGCACCTTCCGGCACCAGCAGCTTGCTCAGGTAAGGAAAGCGGCGTACGTACGCGTCCGCGCGCGCGAAGTTGAACATGCGGATGCCGTCGGCGTGCAGCAGCTCGCGCACGACGTCATAAGATGCGGAATCGCCGGTGAGCACTACAGCGTCGACGCGGCCGGCGAGCAGTGCTTGGGTGGCGGCGTTGCCTTCCAGGTCGGACAGCTGCGTCGGGCCGCCCGGCTCGATCTCGTTGGCCTTGAGCAGCGCCAGCGCCAGCACGCGCACTCCGCTGCCCTCGGGCCCCACGGCGATGCGCTGGCCGCGCAACTCGGCGAGCCGCCCGAGATCGCTCCCGCCGCGGTAGAAGATGCGCACCGGCTCGTAGAACATGCTGCCGAGTGATACCAGGGTGCTGCTGTCGCCCTCGGCGGTCATGCCGGACTGCACCAGCGCGATGTCGACCGCTGAGCCGGTGTCGATCAGCCGCTTGAGGTTCTGTAGCGAGCCCTCCGAGGCGAGCAGATGCAGCTCGATGCCCTCGCGCGCCAGGATCGCGCGGTAGCGCTCGCCCATCTTGGCGAAGGTGCTGCCCGCAGGGCCGGTGCTCATGCTGAGCTCGTGCGGCGGCGGCGGGCTGACAAAGCGCAATGTGAGCACGAACGCGATCAGCGTCAGCACTACCAGGGGCCAGATGCCTTGCGCCAGATCGCGCCACGAGACCGTGCTGAGCTCGAGCGGGATGCGTAGCGCGGCGCGCGCCGGGGAGTCGGGTTCCTTGGGACTGGCCATGGCGGGGTGGCACCTTATGTATTCGTTATTGCCTGCGGCGCCCGCGCCCGTCCGGACAGCGGGGCCCGCTGAGAATAACCAAGAGCGCCGCCGCGCGCACGCGGGCGCGGCGGCCTTCAGCCGGCGTCGGGCTGCAGGTGCGGCGCGGCGCGCGCGAAGGCCGGCAGGCTCTCGAGATGCGCGCAAATCCCTCGCAGCGTCGGATAGGGGCTGACATCGACGTTGAAGCGCTGCGCGTTGTACATCTGTGGCACGATGCAGACGTCGGCGAGCGTCAGCAGGTTGCCGTACATGTGCTGGCGGTCAGCGGACAGGCGCTGCACCTGTTGCTCGAGCGCCGCGAAGCCGAGCCCCACCCAGTGCGCATACCAGGCGTTCAGCGCGGCGTCGTCCTGGCCGAGCGGCGCACGCAGATAGTTGAGCACCCGCAGATTGTTGAGCGGGTGGATGTCGCAGGCGATATGCAGCGCCAGCGCGCGCACCTGCGCGCGCGCGAACGGATCGCGCGGCAGCAGCGCCGGCTGCGGGTGCGTGTCCTCGAGATATTCGAGGATTGCGAGCGACTGGCTGAGCACATGGTCGCCGTCCACCAGCACCGGAATCAGGCCCTGCGGATTGAGCGCGCGGAACTCGGCCGAGTGCTGCGCCTGTTTCGGCGCGCGCAGGTCCACCAGCTCCTGCTCCCAGGGAATGCCCTTGAGGTTGAGTGCAATGCGCACCCGATAGGTGGCGGAGCTGCGGAAATAACCGTAGAGCTTCACGGGGGGCACCCTCATGCCGGCAGCGGCGGCGCGATCGTGTTGCGCAGCACCTCGAGACCCTCGATGCCGCCTTCGAGCGAGTCGCCCGGCTTGAGCGGTCCGATGCCGGAGGGCGTACCGGTGAAAATGAGATCACCGGCCTTGAGCTCATAGAGCTGCGACAGGCGTGCAATGATCTGCGGCACCTTCCATACCAGCCGCTCGACGTCCGACTGCTGGCGCAACTCGCCATTGACCTTGAGCCAGATGCGCCCGCGCGCGATATGACCGGCGGCGGCCGGGCGGAGCGCCGCGACCGGTGCGGAACAGTCGAAGCCCTTGGCAGTGTCCCAGGGCTGGCCGTGCTGCTTGGCGTACGCCTGCAGGTCGCGGCGTGTCAGGTCGTTGCCGGCGGCGTAACCAAACACCGACTCCAGCGCGCGCTCGGGCGCGAGGTCGCGGCCGCCACCGCCCAGGGCGACCACCAGCTCGATCTCATAGTGGAAATTGTGCGTACCGGGCGCATAGGGCACGGCGGCGCCATTGGCCACCACGGCGTCCGCGGGCTTGCAGAAGAACACCGGCGGCAGCGTCGGGTCGGCGCCGATTTCCTTGATGTGATCCGCGTAGTTGAGCCCGACGCAGTAGATGCGATGCACCGGGAAACGTTGCGCGCTCCCGGCCACGGCAACGCTCGCGGGTGGCGGCGGCGGAAAGACGAAGTCACTCATGGCGATAAGACTCCCGCATGCGCTGAACGGGAAGATTGCCACCGTGCAAACCGTTAGACTAGCTGCGGTGAGCATCTGGCGCGTCAAGCCCACTCCGGAGGAACTGACCGAGCGCGGCAGCCGCAGCATGCCCGGTTTCCTCGGCATGCGCTTCGTCGAGATCGGTGCGGACTTCCTGCGTGCCACCATGCCGGTAAACGAGCGCACGCATCAGCCCTTCGGGCTGCTGCACGGCGGTGCCTCGGTCGCGCTGGCGGAGACCGTCGGCAGCGTCGCCTCGATGCTGTGTATCGATGATCAGTCCATCTGCGTCGGCCAGGAGATCAACGCCAACCATCTGCGCGGCATCTCCACCGGCACCGTCACCGCCACCGCGCGGCCGTTTCATCTGGGCAGCCGCAGCCACGTATGGCACATCGAGATCCGCGACGAGCAGGAGCGGCTGGTGTGCGTGTCGCGGCTGACGATGGCGATCCTCGAGCGCCGCCCGCAATAAAGCCACTGCAAGAGGTCTGTCATGTCGACCCCGACTCCACCCATCAGCGCCGAGGCCCCGCACGTCGATGAGTCACTGATCACCTACACGCACGTGATTTATGGGCTGCACGCGCTCGCGGTGCTGATCGGCCTCAGCACCGCCCACACCATCGTCGGCAGCTTCGTCGGTGGCCTGCCGTCGATCGTCGCGGTGATCATGAATTATGCGCGCCGCGCCGCGACCCGCGGCACCTTCCTCGAGTCGCACTTCCGCTGGCAGATCCGCACCTTCTGGTTCGCGCTGTTGTGGTCGGTAGTGATCGTGCTGGTGTCGGCGCCATTCATGCTGGTGCTGATCGGTTTCGGCTTCGCCTGGGCCGGCCTGTTCGCCCTCGGCATCTGGATCGCCTACCGCGTCATCCGCGGCTGGCTGGCGCTGAAGGACCGGCGGCCGATGTACGTATGAGGCGCGCGGCACGGGTGGCAGCAGCGGTCGTGGCCTGCACGCTGGCCGCGTGCGGGCAGAAGGGACCGCTGTATCTGCCCGACAAGAAAGCCGCCCCGGTGACACCCGCGCCGCCGGCCGCGAGCCCCGCTGCCCGCAGCGGCGCGGCGGCCCCTGTGAGCGCCGACACTCCCAGGAAAAATACCCAGGACAGCAGCGACGACACGCCGCAATAAATCTGTCACGGCCAAATCCAACTAACATTCTAAGTCGTTGATTGAGTTTGATCCTGACGCGGGCCAGCGCCGCGGCGGCAGCGCGTTCCCGGCCCGGTATTACGTTTATTTCAGTTTCAGCCGTGCGCTGTTGGAGTATTCTCTTGGCGCACACAGACCCTGTTGCGGAGCAGCGGGGCACGACTCAATAAGATCGGCGAAATCGGGGAGACAAGTGATGAACAGGCACGCGTCGCGCCGGATTCTCGGCGGCACTATTTCCATCCTGCTGCTGGCAGCCAGCGCCAGCGTCAGCGCGCAGGCACCAGCAGCGAACGCGCAGAACAATGCCCCTGCGCTCGGCACGCTCGAATACGGCACCAACCTGTTCTATCCGCAGGGTTGCGGACACAACGGCACGACCGTGGTGTGCACCTTCGTGTTCGTGCATCAGTCCGAGACTCAGACCATCGGCGCCGGAGTGGCCGGCTCGCAGCTCACCGGCATCCAGTTCGTCGATGACGGGCACGTGCCGCACCCGCCGACCGCGGCCTACTTCGTTGATCGTTACGGCATGCGCCAGCACGTGCTGACGGTGAATCGTGCCGACCAGGGCACGATGATGGTGGAATTCGCGATGGTCGACTCGCGTGTTGCCACCGGCGAGTTCCATCTCGGCACTCAGGTGATCGGCAACATTCCGGTCGGTCAGGGCGGCATGGGCGCGGCGCCCGGTACGCCCAACATGCTGGCCGCGGGCGGCGCGCAGGCCGGCGGGCAGCCGGTGAGCAACGCGCAGAACGGTGCGCAGCAAAACGGCTGCAACACGCCGCAGATGGCCAACTCAGCCGCCTGCAAGCTGAACACCAAGATCAACAACGCGACCGTGCAGACGAGCAACGCAGCTTCGGCCGTCGCGGCCCCGGTGAATGCCGCCAAGCAGTTCTTCGGCATGTTCCAGAAGCCAGCGGCCGCAACTCCGCAGCAACCGGCGCCGCAGCAGCAGTAACGGCGGCGCGCCGGCCTCAGGCGCGCAGCAGATCGCGCAGCGGTGCGGCCGCGCTGCTGTCGGGAAATACTGCCTGCTCGAGCGCGCGCGGCGGCACCGCGAGGTGCTGCGCGAGGATGCCCTTCAGTACCGCGCGCAGATCGAGCGTCGGGGCGAGATCACGTCCCTGATAAAGCGCGCGCGCTGACAACCCGGGCCAGTCGGCGATCACGCGTCCGCCGGCCACGGCGCCCCCGGCCAGGAAGGCCGCGGTGGCGGTGCCATGATCAGTACCGCGCGTGCCGTTGATGGCAGCAGTGCGGCCGAACTCGGTGACCATGAGCACCGCGGTGTCGCTCCAGGTGCTTCCCAGCTCCTGCTTGAGAGTCGCGAGCCCGCTGTCGAGCGCTGCCAGCCGGCCGGCCAGCTGCCCCTGCGCGCCGCCCTCATTGGCGTGGGTATCCCAACCGGTGGTGTCGAACACGGCAACGTTCGGCCCGTCGGCCTGACGGAGGAATCCGGCCGCGGCGCGCACGACTTCCGTGTAGCGCGCGGCAGTCCCCGCGCGCGCAGCGGCGGCTGCAGGCGGCAGCGGCGCCATCGAGGCATCGCCGGCATCATCGGCCGCCATCGCGTTGGCGGCGAGCGCATCCGCGAGCCGGCCGGCGAGCAGCGCATCGCCGGCATAGAGATCGGTAATGCGCGCGAGCGTGTCCTCATCCAGCGCGCTGAGCTTCGAGGGCGACCAGGAGGTGACCGCTGCTGCGCCGCGCATCACCAGCGGCACGTTCTGGCCGAGCGCCACGCCACTTTCGCGCCCGGTGCCGCCCGGTAGCTGCGCCAGTGCGCGGTTCAGCCAGCCGGTCTGCACGCTGTGCGCGTGCGCCGTGCCATTCTCGAGCACGTCCTGGCCGTCGAAATGCGAGCGCTCACGGTAGGGGCTGGCCAGGGCATGGAACACGGTCAGCTCGCGCGCCGCGTAGCACTGCTGCAGGAAGCTGAGCGCGGGATGCAACCCAAAGAAACCGTTGAGCGGCAGCGCGCCGCCGCTGTCCCCCGGCACGCGGAGCGCGAACTCGCGTCGCAGTCCCGCGTAGTCCGGGTCGCCGTAAGGTGGTACCGCGGCCAGCCCGTCGAGCGCGCCGCGCATGATGACCAGCACGAAGCGCGGCTTGCTGGCGGCAGTGCGTGCGAACGCCAGTCGCGAGGTCAGCAGCGCGCCGGCGCCGAGGGCGGTGAGCGTCAGGAATTCGCGTCGCTGCATCGGCATGGCGTGCTCCGTGATTTCAACGCCGCATGAACTCGGGCGCAGCGAGCAGCAGGGTGACCGCCTGCGCGCCGCTGGCGGCATGCGCTACTGCGCTGCGGGTGCTGTCGGCGAGATTGGCGCCGAGTAATTGCGCGGCGAGCTGCACGGCGTCGCGCTGGCCGCCGCTGCGCTCGCCGAGCATTTCCGCCCACTGGATGCGCTTGATGAGCGCCGAGGCGCCGTCCCAGTCGGCGCTGCGGTCCGGCCAGCCGGCCGGCGAACGCGGCTCCCAGATGCGCTGACCGAGCAGATCGAACGCCGCCAGCAACCCCTTGCCGGGCTCGACCGGCTGCGCCAGTCCGCGCAGCGTGGAGATGATGTAGTCGGTCGGCGTCTTGTATTTGGCCAGTGCCTGCTGCCAGCCCTCACGCGCATCGATGAGTGCCCGATAGACCGTCGGCAGGTCGCCGCCGCTGCGGCTGAAGGCATCGGCGAGCTGCTGCACGGCCGGCGCCGGCGGCTCGTCGGCGATGAAATGGCGTGCGAGCTTGGTCGCGATGAAGTGCGCAGTCGCGCTGTGGCGCGCCACCTCGCGCAGCACCGCGCTGCCCTGCGTGAAGCCCTCGTCCGCATAGCGGCGCCCGAGCACCACCTTGGCGCCCGGCTCGTGCAGCTCGGCGCGGAACACGAACCGGCCCGGCGCGCCATCGCTGAACAGGCGTCCGGCGCCCCCGCCGATCGACCAGCCGGTGAGCACTTGCGCAAAGGTCGTCACGTCCTGCTGCGTGTAGCCGCCGCCAACGCCGAGCGTGTGCAGCTCGAGGATTTCGCGCGCCAGGTTCTCATTGATACCGAGCTTGCGCTGCGTCTGGCGGCGCGCGAGGCGCTCGGCCGCCGGCGAATTCGGTCCCACCGACAGGTGGTTGTCCAGATACAGCAGCATCGCCGGGTGTGTCTCGGCCGCGAGCAGCAGGTCGGTGAAATTGCCGAGCACGTGCGGGCGGATCGCTTCGCGCTCGAAGCTGCCGGCGAGGCCTGCGAGAAACTGTTTATCAACCGAGACGGCGAAATGATTGGTCCAGAACTGCGTCAAGCGCTCGATGAACGGCCGCTCGGTGGTGGCCGCCAGCTGCAACCGCGCGATGGCCTCATCCATGTAGATCGGCCGCAGAAACTGCGGCAGTTTCATCAGCAGGGCCGTTGCCTGGGCGTCCTCGCCGCCGGCCGCGGCGCTCTGCGCGGCGGCGCTGGCCTTGCGTGCGGCCTGCTGCTCGCGCCTGAGGCCGAAGGCATCGACCAGAATCTCTTGCGAGGACCGAAGCTGCGCCGCTGCAATTTGCGGCGGCGCGCCCTTGAGCTGCGCGCGCAGCCAGTCACGCCCGTCGGCGCCGATCGACTCGAGGTCCCCGGGGCGGGCACCGAGACCGAAGCGGTTCGCGGCGATGGCAGATGTTAAAGGCTGCGACATGGGCTGAAGGCGTCCTTGTCCCGTATAGCGCGCCGGGCTGCTGCGGGTTGACCCTGGCGGCGCGAACTGCGGACCGGGTCACGTCCGTTATACTCGCGGCCCCCGCACGGCTTCCCCTTACATGGCGCGCAATCCCGACCTGGTTCTCGTCGATGGCTCCTCTTATGTCTACAGGGCCTTCCACGCCCTGCCGCCGCTGTCGACCTCGCGCGGCGAACCGACCGGCGCGGTACTGGGCGTGCTCAACATGCTGCTCAAGTTCCTCAAGGACTTCGCGCCGCGCCGCATCGCCGTGGTATTCGATGCGCCGGGACGCACCTTCCGCGATGAGATCTTCGCCGAGTACAAAGCGCACCGCCCGCAGATGCCCGACGATCTGCGCGCGCAGGTCGCGCCGTTGCTGCAGATCATCCAGGCGCAGGGGCTGCCGCTGTTGCGCGTGCCCGGAGTCGAAGCCGACGACGTCATCGGCACGCTGGCCACGCGCGCGGCGCGCGCCGGCGAGAGCGTGCTGATCTCCACCGGCGACAAGGACATGGCGCAGCTGGTGGATGGCGCGATCACGCTCATCAACACGATGACCAACACAGTGCTGGACCGCGCCGGCGTGAAGCTGAAGTTCGACGTCCACCCGGAACAGATCGTCGATTATCTGGCGCTGGTCGGTGACAGCTCAGACAACATTCCGGGCATCGACAAGGTGGGTCCCAAGACCGCCGCCCGGCTGCTGCAGCAGTACGGCTCGCTCGATGGGCTGATCGCGCGTGTCGCCGAAGTGCCCGGCAAGGTCGGCGAGAACCTGCGCGCCAACCTGACGACGCTCGAGTTGTCGCGGCGCCTCGCGACCATTCGCACCGACATCGAGCTGCCGCTGTCGCTCGAGGAGCTCAGCCCGGCACCCGCCGACACGGCGGCGCTGCGCGAGCTGTACGCCCGCTACGAGCTGCGCGCGCTGCAGCGCCAGCTGGAGGGCGGCGACAGTGTGGCGCCACCCGGCGCACCGGCCGCAGCCAGCCCAGCGCCCGCGGCAGCAGCCACGGTGAGCGCCACGCCACCGCGCAGCGAAATGCTGACGCGCTGGGAGGATTTTGAGCGCTGGCTGCAGCTGTTGGCGGCAGCCGAGCAGTTCGTGTTCGCCACGCACACCACGAGTCTCGACTATATGCGCGCCGAAATCGTCGGCGTGGCGTTCTGCTGCGAGCCGGGCGTGGCGGCCTACGTGCCGCTGCAGCACAGCTACGCGGGCGCGCCGGCGCAGCTCGAGCGCGCGCGCGTACTCGCCGCACTCAAGCCACTGCTGGAGGATGCGGCGCACGTCAAGATCGCCCACAACTCCAAGTACGACGCCCACGTGCTGCTCAATGCCGGCATCGAGCTGCGCGGCGTGCGCTTCGACACCATGCTCGAGTCATACGTCTGGAACAGCGTCGCCACCAATCATGAACTGGAAGCGGATGCGCAACGCTACCTGGGCGTGCGGCCGCTCAGCTACGAGGAAGTCGCCGGCAAGGGCGCCAAGCAGCTGTGCTTCGATCAGGTAGCGGTGGAGCGCGCCAGCGAATTCGCCTGCATCAGTGCGGACGTGACGCTGCGGCTGCATCAGGCGCTGTGGCCGCAGCTGACCTCGATTGCCGCGCTCGCGCGCCTCTACGAGGAGTGCGAGCAGCCGCTGGTGCCGGTGCTGTGCACGATGGAGCACTGCGGCGTGCTGGTCGATCGCGAGCAGCTGCGCGCGCAGAGCAGCGAATTCGCGCGCGAGCTGCAGAAACTGCTGCAGCAGGCGCATCGCGAGGCTGGCCACGAATTCAACATCGAGTCGCCCAAGCAGCTGCAGCAGATCCTGTTCGAGCGTCTGCAGCTGCCGGTGCGGCGCAAGACACCGACCGGCCAGCCCTCCACCGCCGAGGACGTACTCGAGGAGCTGGCCGGCAGCTATCCGCTGCCGCGCATCGTGCTCGAGTACCGCGCACTCGCCAAACTCAAGTCGACCTACACCGACAAGCTGCCCGAGCAGGCCAATGAGCGCACCGGGCGCATCCACACCACCTACGCCCAGGCGGTGGCTGCGACCGGCCGGCTGTCCTCGATCGACCCCAACCTGCAGAACATTCCGGTGCGCCGCACCGAAGGCCGCCGCATCCGTCAGGCGTTCATCGCACCACCCGGTCATCTGCTGCTGGCGGCCGACTACTCGCAGATCGAGCTGCGCATCATGGCGCACCTGTCGGGCGATGAGAGCCTCAGGGCGGCCTTCGCCGAGGACCGCGACGTGCACCAGGCGACCGCCGCGGAGGTGTTCGGCGTGGCGCTCGAGCAGGTGACGGCCGATCACCGCCGCACCGCCAAGGTGATCAACTTCGGGCTGATCTATGGCATGTCGCCGTTCGGCCTGGCCCGCAACCTCGGCATCGAGCGCGCCGCCGCGCAGCGCTACGTGGAGCGCTACTTCGAGCGTTATCCGGGCGTCAGACGCTTCATGGACAACACCCGCGCCCAGGCGCGCGAGCTGGGCTATGTCGAGACGGTCTTCGGCCGCCGGCTGTACCTGCCCGACATCCGCTCAGGGAACACGCAGATGCGCCAGTACGCGGAGCGCAGCGCCATCAACGCACCCATGCAGGGCACGGCCGCCGATATCATCAAGCGCGCCATGATCACGGTGGACGCCTGGTGCCGCGCGCAGCGTGTGCCGGCCCGGCTGATCATGCAGGTGCACGACGAGCTGGTACTCGAGGTGCAGGCCGATGCGCTGAGCGAGGTCAGTGCGGCGGTGCGCGAGCACATGGTGAGCGCTGCGACCCTGAGCGTGCCGCTGCGGGTCGACATCGGCACGGGTGCAAACTGGGACGAAGCCCACTAAGCTTCGCGCCGTCAACAGCGCCCGCGCGGCCGCGTTAAACAGCCATTCACGAGAGGACGGAGACCCTGATCATGCCAAGACTGCTGCTGGTTCTCGCGCTGGCGCTAGCCGCTAGCGCCGCGCACGCCGATGACGGCTGGTTCTACGCCGGCGCGGGCATCTCGCGCGACAGCATCAAAGACATCACCGCGACCGCATCCGATCTCGACAGCACCTCGTGGAAGGCGCTGGTCGGCTTCCGTCCCATCAAGCTGGTCGCGGTGGAAGCGGACTACATCGATCTCGGCAGCCAGAGCTCGCAATACCTCGACATCAACACCCATCTCAAGTACCAGGCCTTTGCCGCCTACGGCGTGGGCTTCATCCCGCTGCCGGTACCGTTCGTGGACGTGTTCGCCAAGCTCGGCGTGGCGCGCTGGAACTCGAGCGGCGGCAGCAGCAGCCCCGGCAGCTTCTTCTCGCTCTCGGACAACGGCACCCAGTTCGCCTGGGGCTTGGGCGGCCAGGTGCATTTCGGCAACATCGGCGCACGGCTCGAGTACGAGAACTTCAGCATCCGCAATACCAACGGCGCCAACATCGTCTCGCTCGAGGCGATCCTGCTGCTGCCCTGAGCCATCCGCACGGCGGCCGAGCGCCAAGAGCTGTCGCGGTCGGCGCGGCGCGGAAATTCGTCGGAATTTGCGTGGCTGGCCCGGGCAGCCGGGGCGCTGCGAGCCGTCGACATGCCCCCCGGACCCGCGGGCAGCTTGCTGCCCCGGTCAGGCCAATGTCTGTGGCGAGAATGATACAGATTGTTAAGCAAACTAATGATTTGAAAAGAGATTTTTTTTGAGCGCTGGCGGAACTCCCCCGAGGGGGTGCGGTCGAATTCAATGAGTGCAATGCACTCCCCGCTTCCCTCCCTGAGCGGGTCAACCCGGTTCATGAGACCTGTGCCGGGTTAGTCTGCCCCGGCGGTTTAGACCGCCGGGGTTTTTTATTTTCCGGGTCCGATTTTACTTCAGCCAGCCGACCAGCGTGTCCTGCGCTTCGCGCACACCGGTTCCTTTCAACGCCGAGAACAACTGCACACTGGCGCGTGGCCCGAGGCGCCCGGCGGCTGCGCGCAGCGCCGCCGCGGCGGCGCCGCGGCTGAGCTTGTCGGCCTTGGAAAGCAGGACGTGCAGGCGCTGCTGCGGGGCAGCCCAGGCGAACAACGCCTCATCGCCCTCGGTGAGGCCACGCCGCGAATCGACGATCACGAACAGGCCCCGCAGCGATGCCCGCCCCTGCAACGCCTCGATCAGCTGCTGCCAGGCGTCGCGCTCGGGCGGTGGTCCGCTGGCGTAGCCGTAGCCTGGCAGATCGACCAGCCGCTCTCCGGGGGCGAGCTCAAAAAAATTCAGCAGCCGCGTGCGTCCCGGCGTCTTACTCGTGCGCGCCAGACCCTGGCGCTGCGTGATGGCGTTGATGGCGCTCGACTTGCCCGCGTTCGAGCGGCCCGCGAAAGCCACTTCAGCGCCGCTGTCGGGCGGAAACTGCGCCGCGCTCGCCGCACTGATCAGGAAGTGCAGCTGCGGAAAGCGGCTCATGTTTTCAAGGGGTAAGGAAGTGCACTCATGGCTCTAGTGTACAATTCGCCGCCCTCGCTTCGCGGGAACAGCAGCGGAAAGCAACAATGACGCAGAGCCTGAGAGTCGGTCCGAGGAGTCGGATCGCCCTGACCATAATACTGCTGGCAGCAGCCACGCAGGCGCTCGCACAGGCGCCCGCCAGCACCGCAGCGTCGGCCGCGACCGCTGCTGCTCCGGCGGCCGCCCCCACGACCCCGGATGTGCCATTCACGCACGGCACCGCCGCGGCCGGGGCCACCAAAGCGGCCGTGTGCTCGTCGTGTCACGGACCCAACGGCAACAGCGTCAACCCCGACTGGCCGCGCCTTGCCGGCCAGAGCGCGATCTACCTCGCCGAGCAGCTGCGTCTGTTCCGCGCCGGCGTGCGCAATAACCCGGTGATGCGTCCGCTGGCCGCAGCGCTCAGCGACCAGGATATCGATGACCTCGCGGTGTACTACGAGGCGCAGACTCCCACCGGGCTCGAGGCCGATCCCTCCTACTGGCAGGGCGGACAGGCGGTCTACCTGCGCGGCGACCCGGCGCACGCGATCCCCGGCTGCATCGCCTGTCATGGCCCGGTGGGACGCGGCAATCTCGCTGCCGGCTATCCGGCACTGCGTGCCCAGCAATCGGTCTATGTCGTCAAGCAGCTGAACGATTACGCGAGCGGAGCGCGCTATAGCGGCCCGAACCCCGCGACCGCCAGCCGCAACGGCATCATGATGTTCACCATTGCCAAGCGCCTCTCGAGCGAGCAGATCCGCGACCTCGCCTCCTACGTGCAGGGCATGCGCTGATCCGGGCCGCGGACATGACCCGCCCGCTCACGCTGGCCGTGCTGTTGGCACTTGCCGCCTGCGCCCGGCAGACGCCGCCGACTACCGCAGCGGCAGCGCCGGCGGCGAGTGAGGCAGCGGCGCCCGTCAGTGCACCCGCGGCGCCTGCGCCCTCCGGACAGAGCGAGACCGAGCAAGCCACCGCTTCCCAGGAGTCCGGCGGCACCGACAGCGATCACGAAGCCCGCAGCGACGCTTCGCTTGAGAAGATCGCTGGCGCTAGCGGCCCGACGCTGCCGGCCGGCAAATGGCAGCCGGGCGTCAGTTATGAGCCTCTGGTACCGGCGCAGCCGACCGATGTCGCGCCCGGCAAGGTTGAGGTGCTCGAATTCTTCTGGCTGGCCTGCCCGCATTGCTATGCGCTCGAGCCGGAGCTGCGCGGCTGGCTGAAGACTAAACCCGGCTACGTCGAGTTCGTGCGCGTGCCCATCATCTGGCAACCCATTCATCGGGCCCACGCGCGCCTGTATTACACACTGGAGGCACTCGGCCGCGACGATCTGGTGGCCAAGGCCTTCGACACCATCCACCAGGACCTCGAGAGCCGTCAGCCCCCGCTGTATGGCGACAGTGACGCGGAGACCTTCAGGCTGCAGCAGCAGTTCGCGGCCCAGAACGGCGTGAACGCGGACGCCTTCGCCAAGGCCTTCAACTCCTTCTCGGTGAACGCCAGCATGCAGCACGCCGAGGAGGCCGCCCAGCGCTATCAGGTGCAGGGCGTTCCGCTGATCGTGGTCAACGGCAAGTACACGACCGACGTCGGCAAAGCCGGCAGCGAGTCGCGGCTGATCGAGCTCATCAACGATCTGACCGCCGTCGAGCACGCGCGCTAGCGGCACGCACGCAGGCAGGCAGGATGCTGAGCGCCTTCATTCCCGGCCCCGGCGGACTCACGCACAGCCGGCTAACCGAGGGCGCGAGCATCCCCGAGCACACGCTGTGGCTCGATCTGCACTGCCCCAGCCAAACGGAGGAGCACCTGGTCGAGCGCGTGCTCGGCATCGAGGTGCCCTCGCCCGAGGAGATGCGCGAGATCGAGTCCTCCAACCGCCTGTACGAGGAGAACGGCGCGCTCTACATGACCGCGACCCTGCTCACGCAGCTGGACACGGATGTCGCCGGCGTGCGCACCCAGGTCACCTTCATCCTCACCGGTGCGTACCTGGTGACCAACCGCTACGCCGATCCGCTGCCGTTCAAGCGCTTCATCGCCTTTGCCGAGACTCATCCGGCGGCGTGCAGCTCGGCGGCCGTGCTGCTCGCCGGGCTGCTGGAGGCGATCGTCAACCGGATCGCCGACGTGCTGGAGAAGATCGGCAGTGACATCGAGACGCTCTCCGGTACCGTGTTCACCCACCGTCGCCGGCCGCATGACTTCCGCCACGAGCTGGAGGAAATCGGCCAGGGGGGTGAGCTGGTATCGAAGGCGCGCGAGAGCCTGGTGAGCCTGCAGCGCCTGCTCGGCTTCCTGCAGCAGAGCACCAACGAGAAACTGACGGTCGAGGCGCGCGCCACCCTGCACACCGTGTCACGCGACGTGGACGCGCTCAGCAGTCACGCATCGTTCCTCGGCGAGAAAGTGCAGTTCCTGCTGGATGCAACGCTCGGCATGCTCACCATCGATCAGAACAACATCCTCAAGATCTTTTCGATCGTGGCGGTGGTGCTGCTGCCACCCGGCATCATCGCCAGTTTCTATGGCATGAACTTCGAGTACATCCCGCTGTTGCACCAGCGCTGGGGGGTGTGGGCCTCCATCGTCATGATGTTGGCCTCGGCGTGGCTGCCGTGGATCTATTTCCGGCGCAAGGGCTGGCTGTAGCCACCGCCGCTCACACGGCCTGGGCTTTGACACTGACCTCGACGTTGCCGCGCACCGCCTTCGAGTAGGGACACACCTCGTGGCCAGCGGCGACCAGCCGTTCGGCATCGGCCTGCGAAACACCGGCGATCTGCGCCACCAGGTCCACCTTGAGACCGAAGCCGCCGCCACTGTCCTCGCCGATTCCCACCGCGGCGCGCACGGTGATCGATTGCGGATGCAGTTTCATCTGGCGCGACACGAACTCACAGGCGCTGCCGAAACAAGCCGCATAGCCCGCTGCAAACAGGTCTTCGGGGGTCGTGGTGTGGGGTTTGCCGGGCCCGCCCATTGCCTTTGGCACCGACAGATCCACGCTGACCAATCCGTCCGAGGATTGTGTGTGGCCGTTACGTCCGCCGACGGCCGTGGCCTGCGCGGTATAGAGAACCTTGACGCTCACGATCGCTCTCCAGGCTGCCCGGTGGGGTTGCTGCGTCCTCAGAAGACTAACCCTGCAGCGGCAAAGGCGCAAAGCGCGCTACACGCCGCGGCGAGGTTGCCGCTGGCCGCGGCGGCGCGCGCTCAGCCTGCGCTTGCATGCCGCCCTGCGTCTGTTACATACTGAACCGAATGGTTCAGTATTCGCAGACCCGCTTCGATGCCGCGTTCGCCGCGCTCGCGGATGCCACCCGCCGCGGCGTTCTGCAGCAGCTTGGGCGTGCCGACGCTTCCATCACGGAGCTGGCCGCGAAATTCCACATGACCCTCACGGGCATCAAGAAACATGTCGGGGTCTTGGAGCAGGCGGGCCTCGTCACCACGCAGAAGGTCGGGCGCGTGCGCACCTGCAGGCTCGGGCCGCGCCGACTCGAGGAAGAGGCGGCGTGGATCGAGAAGTATCGCCAGCTCTGGGACGCACGCTTCGATGCGCTGGACCAGGTTGTCGAGGAACTGAAACGAAAGGAGAAGCTCGATGGACGCAAGCAGAGACAGTGAGCCTACTCCCATGAAGCAGCGCACGACGGTGCAACGGAAGTCCGAGCGCGAGCTCGTCGTCACGCGAAGCTTCAGCGGCCCGGCGCGCCTCGTGTTCGAGGCGTGGACCAAGCCCGAGCTGCTGCAGCGGTGGTGGGCACCGAAGTCATACGGGATTGCCTTCATTTCCTGCGAGGTCGACGTTCGTACGGGGGGCACCTATCGCTTCGTGTTCGGCCACCCCGCCGCCGCGCAGCCTATGGAGTTCTTTGGCAGGTACATCGAAGTGACGCCGCACTCGCGTCTCGTCTGGACGAATGAGGAAGCTGGCGAAAGTGGGGCCGTCACCACGGTGACGTTCGAGGAACGAGGTGCCGAGACCTTGGTGATCATGCACGACCTTTATCCCTCGAAGAAGGCTCTCGACGATGCGATCGCTTCCGGAAGTACCGGTGGGATTAGCGAGACGTTCGCACAACTGGACGAGCTTCTCGTCAGCCTGGGCGCGAGCGTCGGACGGTCATGAAGTCATCGCGGCGAGCCGTTAGTCGCCGCTGCGCTGGAGGTACAACAGCACGCAGGCGTGGTCCGCCGAGCGGTTTGGTGCGGCGCGGCGCTTGGACTCGCTGTAACCGGTGTCTAAGGAGCTGAGTTCAGTTCCGGAAATTCGTCCAGCGCGGCCTCGATCGGAATCGCAAACCCGACTCCCTGCGCCCCGCGCAGCACCATCGTATTGATGCCGATGACGGCTCCCGATTCGAGCAGCAGCGGGCCGCCGCTGTTGCCGGGATTGATGGGCGCATCCGTCTGCAGCAGACGCTGCCCGCCCTCCTGGCGCTCGCCGGAGAAGATCCCTGAAGTCACGGTATAGGCAAGTCCGGCGGGGTTGCCGATCGTGTACAGGCGCGAGCCCACCGACAGACCGGTCGATCGCCCGAGTGCCACGTGCGCACAATGGTCGGCCGGCAACTGGAACACCGCCAGATCGAGCCGCTCCGAGGACTGCGCGTGCAGTCCGCTGTACGCCGTGCCGTCGATGAGTGTTGCGGAGAAGCCCTCGCGACCTGAGGTGTCCACCTTGCTGCTGATGGCCTCGCTGACGTGACCGGGAAGATCGGCCACCTGCTGCTGCATGGCCTCGATGTGAGCCTGCAGCTGCAGGCGCTCGGTATTCATGCCAGCTTCGGTGCCCAGTGCCTGCAGCAACTGCTGCTCGCGCACGATGGCGCTGCGCAGCTGCTGCTCGGTCGCGGACATGCGGGCGCGCACTTCCGGGTCCTCGATGAAGCGGTTGGCGACCCGCGCGCCGTCGGTATCGACGACGTGACGATTGGTGACGACGTGGCACGCTTCATCGACGATGAATCCGGCGCCGAGTCCCCATCCGGTCTTGATGAGCACGGTGGCGTTGCGCGCCGCCTCGATGGGATTGCCAGCAGCAGTGCCGGCGCCGCCCAAAGCACTGACCGCGCCCGCGCGGCGCCCGCTCACGCGTAGTGGCGTCGAGACGCTCGCCGGCGCGGACGCGGTCGCCGCAGCCGTCGCGCCGGAACTTCCTCCGCGGTGCATCAGCAGGTACACCGCGCCGGCCGCGAGCAGCGCGGTGAGTGCAAGGGTCCCGAGGCCGAAGCGCGGGCTATCGCCGCGGCTGTCTTGTGTTCGCCGCCGTGCCTCGGCCAGCTCACGCTGTTGCTGCAGTTTCTCGAGGAACACCCCGCAGCCCGCACATTGCGGCGCATCCGGCTGTTCGCGGCCACACTTGGGGCAGCGCATACGCTAGTCGACGCTCACGGCGTACACGCGGCGTCCATCGCCTTGTGGGCCTCCGCGCGCTTGGCATCCGCCGCTTCGTCCGGCAAATACACCGGGTTGCCCTGCGCATCGCGCTGATAGAGGCGCGTGGCATCCCGCAGGCTGTAGAAATAGGTGCGCGCGTGCTCGCAGGCTGCCTGCTTGTTCTTTTGCTGCTCCGCCGCCTGCGTCTGCGTGGCATGGCTGGACAGCGCGTCCTGTAGTCGCTGTACCTCGGCGGCCTCGCTCGCCTTACGGGATTTTTCCAGAGCCTTCAGGTCCTCCGCGCTCGGCTCGTGGACGGCCACTGCGGTTCTGGACGTGTTCATGCTGCTCGCGCGGTCACTGTAGACGACGTTGCCCTGGGCATCGACCGTCTTGTAGACCTGAGTGTTGTCCGCCCGGGCGCACACGCTGCCCAGGGCGAGCGCGGCGGCGCCCATCGCCGCAGCCAGGATCGGCGCGGGCCCGCGCGGCCACGCGCGCGCCGGCCGGCGCCGCGGCTGACAGGCCCGCTCACGCGTGAGCGGGTCGCGCTCCACGAGGCACGTTATGCCATTCATTTCTCGAGCGACTCGGTGGCTGGACGATGATCCGCGCGGCGGAAACTCCAGTGAGCAGCGTAGATTCCGCTGGCGCTGCGTACCATATGGTGGCCGTGCGCTGGGTCACAGTAAGAAGACATTGAGCGGGGTTTAGACCGAGTTTTCGCAGACCCGGGCGACGCGCAGCGGCTGCGACAGCCGAGCGGCGCCGCGAGGGCAGCGGCGGATGGGACGCGGGCGCCAGAGCTCTGCCGGGCTTGCAGAGTGTCACCCTTGTCTCCGGTATGAAATGACACCTATGTCTTCGGAATAGACACAGGGAGATTGGCGCGCCCGACTGGATTCGAACCAGCGACCTGCAGCTTCGGAGGCTGCCACTCTATCCAACTGAGCTACGGGCGCACCGCGTGAGGGGCCGCGATGATACGCGCCGCGCCCCGCGAGCGTCTATTTACGGCCGGGTAAGTTGAACGGCTATACTGCGCCGCCAGTCGGCGCGGGGACCCCGGATAAGATCGTGAGCAAACAGGACACGCATTTCTTTAATGTTTTCAGCATGGTAATCGGCCTGCTGGCCGCCTTCGCCGTATGCATCTTTGCGCTCTCGCGCTATGTCGCGGCGCGGACCCAGGACCTGCAGGTCATGAGCGAGGTGGACTATGCCCGCGACGTGGCCGCGCGGCTGGCGCAGCCGAGCCGCGAAGCCGTCTCCGGGCAGGACAACACCGCCCTGGCGATCAAGGCGCAGGGTCCGTCTGCCGCCGGCAGTGCCGCAATCGTGGCCCTGCCGAAGGACGGCAAGGCGCTGTTCGAGCAGACCTGCAGCGTGTGTCACGGGCAGGGAATTGCTGGCGCGCCCAAGGCCGGCGACAAGAGTGCCTGGGGTCCGCGCATCGCCAAGGGCAAATCGGTCCTCTATCAGCACGCTCTGAATGGCTTCCAGGGGACGTCCGGCGTCATGCCCCCCAAGGGGGGCCGCACCGATGTCCCCGACGACCTGGTCAAGCAGGCGGTCGACTACATGGTGCAGATGGCGCAATAGCGCGCCCCCGGCGGGCGCCGCCGCCGGCTCTCGCCCTCTCCTGCGCACGCTCAGCCGCCCGCACGGACCCCGACGGGGCGGTGCGCCGCGTCCGCTGAGATGCAGTTCGCACTTTGTGCAAGCGCCGCAAAAGTGTGACGCATGACGCCAAGTCAGCCGTGACACAGGGTCATACTGACTTCCGTGAAATCCGACCAGCTACGCAGGCTCATCAGATCTGCCGGACTGTCCGTACGCGGCGTCGCCGAGGCGCTGGACATGACCGAACGGCAGCTTTATCGGTATCTGGCCGGCGACGCGGAAGTCCCGCGAGTGGTCGAGCTCGCACTCAAGTGGGTGTTACACACCCGCAGGGGATAGCCCTATGGTCGCCATCGCAGTCATCGTCTGGGCGGGATTTGCAGCTTTATGTTGCATCTTTTGCCTGCCTTTGTTAATCGTCTCGCTGACGATGAAGGTTGCGCATGCCGACACCGCGCTCATGCGGCGGTTGCGGCGTCAACGCAGCCGCTAAACCGCCCGGTCATTTGCTGAAGCAGGGAACGGAAATGCTTCACATCGTGCTTGTAGTCTTTGCCGTCGCACTCGTCCTGGTGCTGTTACCCGCGATGCTGGTCGCTGTGATCGGCGGTATGGCGCACGCGGCGGGCGTCGTCCCGCGCACGCTGACGATCGTGCTGCTGGCGGCCACGGTGCTCGGTTCATTCGCGCACCTGACGCACGGCTATCCGCGCGCGCTCGCGTTCGCTTTCGGGCTGCTGCTGGCCGGACAGCTCAGCATCGAATTCCTGCGCGAATACCGCGGTATCTGAGTCCGCGAGCTGCGCCCGCGCCGCGCTAGCGCGGCGGCTCGCCGGCGGCCGCAAGCGGCGCGCCGCCTTCCAACAGTGTGAGTCGCGCCTCCAGGGCTTCCAGCTGCGCGCGCGTCCGCTCCAGCACCCGAGTCTGTGCGTCGAACTCATCACGGTTCACCAGATCGAGCTTGCTGAGACGCTCGCGCAGCACCGCACGAAAATTGCTCTCCAGATCGGCCTGCATGCTGCGCAGCGCCGGCGGCACGCGCTCGAGCAGCTTGCGGGCGAGCTCGTCAATGCGAAAAGAATCCATGCGGCTCACCTCACTCCTGCCCCGCTTTGAAGCAGGGATGGTTTGATCGGCTCCAATCTGGTGCGCTCGTTCCCCGAGCGGTCGCTGCAAACCACGCAAAGTGCGCTGAAATCCGCGGTGGCACGGAATCTGCACCCTTTGAGCGCACGCCACTAGCTTAGCGCGCCTGCAGGCGAGGCGTGCAGCTGGCTTTGCGTCTCGGCCACGCACCACAGGAAACACACCATGACCGCTGCCCGTGCGTTGTTACGTCCCGGACGACTGCTGCTGATCCTGGCAATGGTGGCACCCGCCGTGAGCTGGGCGGAGCCGCCGCTGCCGGCCAAGGGCGATACCGCCTGGATGCTCACCTCGACGGCGCTGGTGCTGCTGATGTCGGTGCCCGCTCTGGCACTCTTCTACGGCGGGCTGGTGCGCACCAAGAACATGCTGTCGGTGCTGATGCAGGTGTTCGTCGCCTTCTCGCTCATCACGGTGCTGTGGTGCGTGTACGGCTACTCGCTGGCATTCACGCAGGGCAATGCCATCATCGGCGGATTCAGCCGGCTGTTCCTCAACGGCACGTTCGAGCCGCGCAGCGGCACCTACTCACTCGCCGCCACCTTCAGCAAGAACACCCCGCTGTATGAGCTGGTGTATGTCGCCTTCCAGGCGACCTTCGCGGCGATCACCTGCTGCCTGATCCTGGGTTCGCTGGTGGAACGCATCAAGTTCTCCGCGGTCCTGCTGTTCCTCGTCATCTGGTTCACCTTCAGCTACTGCCCGGTGGCGCACATGGTGTGGTACTGGGCAGGTCCCGACGCCTACACCGCCGCCGACAAGGTCGACGCGGCGAACGCGACGGCCGGATTGATCTGGCAATGGGGCGCGCTCGATTTCGCCGGCGGCACGGTGGTGCACATCAACGCCGGCGTCGCCGGGCTGGTCGGTGCCTGCGTGCTCGGCAGGCGCATCGGCTTGGGGCGCGAGCCGATGCCACCGCACAGTCTCACCATGACCATGATTGGCGCCTCACTCTTGTGGTTCGGCTGGTTCGGCTTCAATGCAGGCTCCGCACTCGAGGCCAACGGCTCGGCCGCGCTCGCCTTCATGAACACCTATCTCGCTACCGCCTGCGCAGTGCTCGCGTGGATCGGCGTGGAATGGCTGGTCAAGGGCAAGCCGTCCATGCTCGGGGCGGCATCGGGCGCGGTGGCCGGACTCGTGGCCATCACGCCCGCCGCGGGCAACGTCGGCATCCCGGGAGCGTTCGTGATCGGCAGCGCGGCCGGCATCGTGTGTCTGTGGGGCGTCACCGGCCTGAAGCGCCTCATCCCTGCCGACGATGCGCTCGATGTATTCGGCGTGCACGCCGTGGGCGGGGTTCTCGGCGCCCTGCTCACCGGCATCTTCAACGCCCCGATGCTGGGCGGCCCGGGCTCGACGGTGGACTGGGTCAAGGGCGTGAGCGGCTACCCGGGCATCGCCGCGCAGTTCCTCATTCAACTGAAGGCGGTCTGTCTGGTGTTGGTGTGGACCGCGGTGGTCGCCTTCATCGGCTTCCAGATCGTCAAGCATCTCATCGGGCTGCGGGTCCCCGAAGAGGACGAGCGCGAAGGGCTCGACATTACCTCGCACGGCGAACGGGCCTACGACATGTAGCGCGCCGCCACACGACGGTCATCCCACCGCGGCGGAGGGCCCGGCGGGGGCTGCGGGCTGGCGCCGGTGCGGGCTTCTTTTGTATGGTGTGAGGCGGCCGATGCCCATGGCGAATGAGGTGTGACGCACTTCAAAGGCCGCACCGGCCGGAAGCCCGCATACTCCCCGGGCGGGAGGCCTCTCATGCTGCGACGCATATCTGTGACTGCTCTTATTCTGGCCGGCGCGTTCACCCTCGCCCGTGCGGACGTCTATCGCTGGGTCGATGAGCACGGCGAGCCGCACTACAGCGATCAGTGGGTGCCGGGCTCCGAGGTCATCAAGACCGCCAGCAAGGGGCACGCGTCCACGTTCGATTCGGCACCCACCGCCGGCCAGCCGAAGAACCTGACGGCCGCCAATTCCGCCGACCAGGAAAACTCCAAGGCAGTGCAGCAGGACGTGCAGCGCACGCGCGACGCGCAATGCAAGGCCGCCACCGCCCGCTACAGCCAGGCGGTGCAGGCGCGCCGCGTCTACAAGCCCGGCGCCGACGGCGCGCGCGATTACATGTCCGATACCGACGCCGATGCCTACCGCGAGGAGGCCCGCAAGGACGTGCAGAGCGCCTGCGGCAGCGTGCCGCAGATCGATTTCAGCTCGCCCCCGCCGGACAACTCACCGCCGGTCGAGCCCAAGCCCATCCCCGAACCGAAGGTCACCCCCTCGCCAGCGACCTCGCCGTAAGCACGCGCTTAGCGCTGCGCCGGGCGAAAGCCCTATAGTGGCGCCCGCGGCCAGCCGGTCGCACAGCGCGGGATCCGGAGCATGCGCACAGGCTTTGTAGGACTCGGCGCCATGGGCGCGCACATGGCACGCAATCTCCACCGCGCAGGGTTTCTGACCGCGGTATGGAATCGCACCCCGCAGAAGGCGCAGGCGCTCGCCGCCGAACTCCACGTCCCTGCCCCTGCCAGCCTCGAGGAACTCGCGGCGCTGAGCGATGCGGTCGTCTCCTGCGTGTCCGCCGACGCCGACGTCCTCGAGGTCACGCGCGCGCTGGCACCGGGCCTGAAGCGTGGCACGCTGATGTGCGACTGCTCCACGGTGAGCGCTGAGACGGCGCGCCAGGCGGCCGAGCTGCTGGCGGCGCGCGGCGTCGACTTCCTCGACTGCCCGGTGTCAGGCGGAGTGGAAGGCGCGCGCGACGGCACCCTCGCCATCATGGTCGGCGGCGAGGAGGCCGCGTTCGAGCGCGCGCAGCCGATCCTCAAGGCGCTCGGGCGCACGGTCACCTACTTCGGCCCGAGCGGCAGCGGCCAGGCCGCCAAGGCCACCAACCAGATCATGTGTGCCGGCATCATCGAAGCGGTCGCCGAAGCCATGGCGTTCGCGCGCGCGCAGGGGCTGCCGCTCGACAAGCTGATCGACACTCTCGGCAAGGGCGCCGGCTCCAGCTGGTATTTCGTTCACCGCGCACCCAACATGGCGCGCGGCGCGTATCCGGCCGGCTTCCGCGTGCGTCTGCATGCCAAGGATCTTGGCATCTGCCACGACATGGCGGCGCGCTTCGGCGTCAGCCTGCCGCTGGTCGAGCGCATGCTGCGCGAATACGCCGAGCTGATCGCCCGTGGCTACGGCGACGAGGACATCTCCGCCACCTTCCGCCTGAAGGAAGAGCTGTTCGAGCGCACCAACATCATGAGCGCACCCATCCGCAATTCGCCATGAAGCCCGACGCCGGCCGCACGCCCGCGTTCTACCTGCCGGACTTCTGCACTTCGCGCGCCACGCTGGCGCTGGTGCTGATCGTGGAGCTAACCGCGCTGGTACTCACCCTGGCGCGCCAGAACGCGGCGATCGACCTGTGGACCGATCTGGTGCGTACCTCGCTGTTCCTGCTGTGGATCGGGCTCGCCGGCGCGGGCCTGTTGTGCGTGCTACGCGACCGCCTGGCACGCCTCAGCGCCGCGGCCGGCTCGGCGGTGGTGCTGGCGCTGATCGGCTGCGTGGTGGCGGCGGTATCGTTGTGTGCCTATTTGCTCGGGCGCACGCGCACGGTGCTCGAGTCGGGCGGCGGCCCGCTGTTCCCGCAGCATGCGGCCGCGTTCACACTGGGCAACGTCGGCATCGGCCTGATCATCACCGGGGTGGCGCTGCGCTACTACTACGTCACCCACGAGTGGCGCCGCAGCGTCGAGCTGCGCGCCGCCGCGCGCGTGCATGCGCTGCAGGCGCGCATCCGCCCGCACTTCCTCTTCAACAGCATGAACACCATCGCGGCGCTCACCCGCAGCAACCCGCCGCGCGCGGAAGCGGCGGTGCAGGATCTCGCCGACCTGTTCCGTGCGACCCTGAGCGACAAGGGTGACACCATCACGCTGGCGGAGGAACTCGAGGTGGCGCGCACCTATCAGCGCATGGAGCAGCTGCGCCTCGGCGCGCGGCTGCAGGTGCAATGGCACATCGAGGCGCTGCCGCCGCAGGCGCTGGTGCCGGGCCTCATGATCCAGCCGCTGCTCGAGAACGCCATCTACCACGGCATCGAGCCGCGCGCGGAAGGCGGCACCGTCACCATCAGCGGCGAGCTCGCCGGGGATCTGATCACCCTCGTGGTACGCAACCCGCTCGGCGCCGGCCCGGGCGTGCGCGAAGGCAACCGTCTGGCGCTCGGCAACATCCGCGAGCGCATGAGCCTGGTGTACGGCGCACGCGCGCTGATGAAGTCGGGCCGCTTCGACGCCGAGTACATCGTCACGCTGCGCTTCCCGCACATCGAGCGCCCGGTGAGTGCGCGCGCGGCGCAGCTGGCCTGACCGCCGTGCCAGGCGCGGTGCGACTCAAGGTGCTGATCGTCGATGACGAGCCGCCGGCACGGGAGCGCCTGCGCGGCATGCTCGCCGAGCTTCCCGAAGTCGATGTGGTGGGCGAGGCGGCCAACGGCATCGAGGCGCTCAGTCAGACCTACGATCTGGCCCCGGATGTAGTGTTGCTCGATGTGCGCATGCCGGGCATGGATGGACTGCAGGCGGCACGCCATCTGAACGTGCTGGAGCAGCCGCCGGCGGTGATTTTCACCACCGCCTACGATCAGTACGCGGTCGAGGCGTTCGAAGCGCATGCGGTCGGCTACCTGCTGAAGCCCGTCCGCAAGGAGCAGTTGGCGGGCGCGCTCACCCGCGCCGGGCGGCTGACGCGGGCGCAGCTGCAGCAGCTCGCCGCGGGCGAGGCGCGGCGCACGCACATCGCCGCTCGGCGCCGCGAGGGTCTGAAGCTGATCCCGCTCGAGGACGTGCAGTGCTTCCTCGCCGACCAGAAATACACCACCGTGCGCCACCGCGAGGGCGAAGACCTGATCGAGGATTCGCTGCGGCTGCTGGAGAATGAATTCGGCGCCGGCTTCCTGCGCATTCACCGCAATGCGCTGGTGGCGGTGAAATACCTCGAGCGCATCGAGCGCAATGCCGAGGGTCAATACCTGGTGCATCTGCGCGGCGGCGGCCCACCACTGCCGGTCAGCCGCCGCATGGCCGGGGAGCTGAAAGAGCGCCTGCGGATCTGAGCGACCGCGCCCGGTGGCCTGGCGGGCGCGGGCCGCTGCTGCGACCCGCGCCGATCAGGTGACGTCAGCCTTGGCGGCTCAGTGCCCGCCACCGTAGCGGTACGTGAAGTCCAGACCAAAGGTGCGCGGCTGGTTCACGGTGTAGCGCGTGAACGCCTGCGTCTGCAGGTTGATCTGCGGCTGCGGATCGAGCAAAAAGATCTTGTCGAACACGTTGGTCACGAAGGCCGTGGCGCTCCAGTGATCGCCGCGCAGCCCATAGCGCAGGTTGAGGAGCTCGTAGGCGGGCAGGTGGATCAGCGATTCATTGACGTTGATGAGCGAGATCGTGACGCCGTACGGCGCGTCGGTGCGCGAGCCGACATAACTCACCTCGGCCGAGCCGACCGCCTCGAGGTTATCCGCCAGCACCTGGCGATTGGACAGCACCATGGCGCCGGTCCAGCGCGGCGTATCAGGAATAGCCAGGCCGCTCGGGAAGCCGGTGATGGGGCTGTCATCCTGGAACTGCGCGTGCGTGTAGCCGCCGTTGGCCGCGAGCTGGAAGCCCGCCGGCAGCAGCGTGACCAGCTCGCTCTCGGCGCCGATGATGTGGGCGTCGGAACCGTTCACAGTAATGCCGAAGCCGGCGAGGTTGGTCGCGACCTGCGGATTCGCCCACTTCTCGAAATACACCGAAGTGTTGAGCTGCACCTGATGGTCGAAGAACTCGGCCTTCTCGCCCACCTCGTAGTTCCACACCCAGTCGGAAGCAAACGTCGTCGGCGCCTGCAGCAGTATGCTGGAACTGCAGGCTGTAGCCGGGATCAACAGCAGCTTCTGCTGCAGGCCGCACTCGTTGCCTGCCAGCACCGGGTTGGCGCCCGGCACACCATAGTAGGTCACGGGAATCGGTTGGTTGGCACCGCCCAAGCGAAAACCCTTCGCGACCGTGCCGTACAGCAACAGATCCGGAGTCACCTTCCAGCTGAGGTTGAATTTCGGATCCGTGCCCTGGGCACGCTGCGAGGCGGAGGAATAGTACGGCTTGCTATTCCCCAGACCGGAGCCGCCATAGACGGTGAACACGCCGAACTCTTCGTTGGTCTGATCGAGGTTGTAGGCGTAGTGGCGCAGACCCACGTTGGCCGCGAAATTCTGCGTGATGTTGTAAGTGAAGTCGCCGAAGAACGCGTTCTGGATGATGGTCTGCGGCTGGAAATCTACATAGATGTTGGTGTTGTCGGTGAACTGCGGATTCAGCGAATACATCGACCATTCGCTGCTCAGGTCCTGGTAGAAGTAGCCGACCAGCCACTTGAACGGGCCGGTGCCGGTCGAGGTGACGCGCAGCTCCTCGGTCAGCTGCTGGGTGTAGTCGCGCTCGCTGATGCCCGGTCCGTAGGGATTCGGTCCGGCGGGTCCGATTCCCCCGGCAGCCGCATCATAGGGGTCGCCCGGCGTCAGAGCCGAAGCGTTTTCCTCGGTGCCATCCTGGGACACCAGCAGGTGGCGGTTCCAGTTTGCGGTTGCCGAGGTGATCGAGAAGCTCTGGAACTGGTACTCCATCTTCAGACTGCCCAGGGTGAAGCGGTCGGTCTGCGGCTCCGGCGTGTCGTAGATCTCCCAGTGGGCGAGCACCGGCGGCACGCTCGGGTCCTGCGACGAGCCAGCCACGTCCACGGTGTTGGAGCCTCCCTGCTGGGTGCGCTGGTACATCACCGCCGGCGTGATGGAGAGGTGCTCGATCGGCTCCCACAGCAGCGTCGCGCGCACCGAATCAATATCGGTGGTGTTGACGCCCGGGTAGGACACTGCGAGCGGCGCCGTGTAGAAGTTGCCCGGCCGGCTGACGTCAGGAAAGCCGGGACCGTTATCGGCCACCACTGCACCATCGGCGATGACGTTGCGGCTGATCCAGCCGCTGGCATGCGAGCTCGAACCTACCACCCGCAGCGCGGCACTCGAACCGATCGGAATGTTGACCATGCCGTTGACGGCGACATTGATATTGCCGCCCGAGTTGGTGTCGGAGGCCACCGTCTCACCAGAGGCGTCGAAGTCGCCGAGCTTCGGCATGTTCGGCACCAGCTTCACCGTGCCGCCCATGGAACTCGAGCCGTACAGGGTACCCTGCGGGCCGCGCAATACCTCAACACGGTCCAGATCATAGAGATTCGGATCGATGACGACTTTGCCGACCTGCGCCGAGGCGGGTGAGGACAGCGGCGTCTCGTCCAGATAGAAGCCCACCATCGAGGTGTTGCCACCGGATGAATTCAGGCCGCGCATCTCGAATTCGGTCTGTCCAGGACCGGAGGTA
>DATHMN010000046.1:0-3599 GCA_035487135.1 Steroidobacteraceae bacterium
GCTTCGAGTACCGCCATGAGCTTCACCTACCCGGGTACCGCGCCGGCCGTATCGGCCAACGGCAGCAGTGGCGGCATCGTCTGGGCGCACGAGAACTCCAGCCCCGCCGTGCTGCACGCCTTCGATGCCAGCGATCTCAGCCACGAGTTGTACAACAGCTCCCAGGCGGCCAACGGTCGCGATCAGTTCGGTGCGGGTAACAAGTTCATCACGCCGGCCATCATCGGCGGCAAGGTGTTCGTGGGCACGCAGAACGGCGTCGCCGTCTTTGGACTGTTGTAAGGAGCGCCCACGCGCGGGTGTTCACGGCGAGGAGGCGAGTTCCAGCGCCTGCAGACGTGGCCCCGCGATGTGGCCGATATCGATCGAAACGCGGTAAAGCACCACCGTAAACAGCACGAGCGCGAGTCCGAGTGCGATGAAGGCGCGCACGTGCCGCGCTTCAAAGGTCTCGATCGAGCGCGCAAAGGCAATGAATGCCAGTACCGCGGCGACTACCACGGTGGCATCGATGCTCGCCCGCTGCCAGTAACTGCCCCCGAGATGCAGCCACATCCCGAACTCATCGAAAGTGAGCCCCATGGCGATGCCGTAGGCGAAGGCGGCACGCCGCGCCGCATCCCCGGCCGGTGCGCGAAACAGCAGATACGCGCCCACCGCGGCCAGCAGGAAAATGCCGTAGTTAAGATGATGCACGTGCGTGCTGCTCAAGAACAGATACATGTTCGGAATGCGCCGCGCCATGATCAGAAAGACGACGGTGCGTGCCAGGATGAATGTCAGCAGAAAGGCGAGCAGGGCGCGGCGCGCGAGTTCATCCGCGGTGGGTGCAGCCGGCGTTGCCGGTGTCTGCGCGCTGCTCATGGGGGGCGATCTTGACTTATCGCGGGCGGGCACCGCAAACACACAGCCCCGATGTGAAAGGGCAGCTATCTGCCGTTGTAGTCGAGGGCGACCGAATTGATCACCTGACGCACCTCGGGCGCCGTACGGGCAACCGACTCGGCCTCTTCGCGTTGATAGTCGGTTGCCACCTGACCGCTCAGGAACACCACGCGATCAGAGGTCTGGACGTAGAGTTGGTTGGGTGGGCCAAGCGCCGGGTGCTCGCGTAACAGCGACTGCACCTCGTGCGTGATCTGCGCATCACCTGCGCAACCGTGCCAACCACACTTGCGGTAGGCGTCATAACCGGCGCAGCCGGTCAGGGCTGCAACAGCCGGCACGAGGGCCAACGCGCGCCAGGAGAGAAGTGAGGCCATCGAGGTTACGCACATGATGGGGCGATACCTCATTTGAGCCCCCAGGCGGCGGATGGTTCCGCCGGCCGGGGAGGGCGCGCGCTGTAGCGGCGCAGCGGGGCGCAACCTAGTATCCGCCGTGGCGTTCCGCGAGCCCTCAGGGAGTGCTTGATGTTCGGATTCCTCAAACCGGCCCCGTTCGCTGCGCCCCTGCCGCAGGAGCAGATCGACCCTGAGTATCGGCGGCAGCGCCGTCGCGTGTTCCTGGGCATCTTTGTCGGCTATGCCGGCTACTACCTGGTGCGCAACAACCTCGCGCTCGCGATCCCCGACATTCTGCGGGAACACCCCGAGTACACCAAGGCAGGCCTGGGCAGCGCGCTGACAGGCCTGTCCATCGCCTACGGTCTGTCGAAGTTTCTGATGGGCTCGGTCTCCGACCGCAGCAATCCGAAGTACTTCCTCCCCCTGGGACTGCTGTTGTCGAGCGCCATCATGGCCGCCTTTGGCCTGAGCCACGCGGCCTACGCGTCGCTTGTTGCCATCGTCGCGATCATGATCCTCAATGGCTGGGTGCAGGGCATGGGCTGGCCGCCCTGCGGCAAGACGATGGTGCACTGGTTCAGCACCAAGGAGCGCGGCGTCACGGTGTCGGTGTGGAATACCGCGCACAACGTCGGCGGAGCACTGGTTGCGAACCTGGCATTGCTGGGCGTGTTGCTGTTCCACGATTGGCGGGCCAAGTTCTACTTCAACGCACTCATCGCCGCGGCGGTGGCCGTGCTCGCTTACTTCCTGCTGCAGGACACGCCGCAGTCCCGCGGCCTGCCGCCGGTGGAGGAGTATAAGAACGACTATCCTCCCGGATACTCGCAAGCCAGCGAACGCACGCTCACTTTCCGCGAAATCCTCTTCAAGTCCGTGCTGAGCAACGGCTACCTGTGGGCCATCGCCATCGCCAACGCCTTCTGCTACTTCGTGCGCTACGGGGTCGAGAACTGGATCCCTACGTATCTGGAAACCGCCAAGGGATACTCGTTCAGGCAGTCAAGCTTCGCCTGGTCGCTGTACGAATACGCCGCCATCCCCGGCACGATTGCCTGCGGCTGGATCTCCGACAAGTGGTTCAAGGGAAAGCGCGCCCCCGCCACCATTCTCTTCATGACGCTGACGATGCTTGCCGTCGTCGTCTACTGGCTCAATGGCGCCGGTCCGCTGTGGATCGACTACGCGGCGCTGATTGCGATCGGCTTTCTCATCTACGGACCGATCATGATCATCGGTTTGCACTCGCTCGACCTCGTGCCGAAGAAAGCTGCGGGCACTGCGGCCGGATTCACCGGCTTTTTTGGCTACGCGTTTGGCTCGGCGATCTCCGGTAGCGGTGTCGGCTGGATTGCGGACCACTTCGGCTGGGGCGGCGTCTTCACGACGATGGTCGTGTGCTGCCTGCTGACGATCCTCTTCAGCGCCCTCACGCTGCGGCACAAGGCGCTAAGCGGCGCGCGGGTGCCGCCCGCACTCGACACGCGCTAGCATTTCCTACTTCCATCTCTCAGTCGCGGAGCCTGCTATGAATGATGTGAACCGTCTTGTGGCCGCCGCCGCCTGCGGAGCGCTCGCGGTTGTGTGCGTTGCAGCAACGGGCGAGGGCGCCAAGCAAGCCTGCAGTGAGGGTGCAGAGCTGGCGCGGATCAACAAACGGTTCGATGCGCTGGAGAAATCGCTGGCCGCGCTCCAGACTCAGTCAGCTCAGGCGACCGCGGACGCGACACTCTCTCATACGGCAATGACGCGACAGCTCTCAGGTTTCGGCAGCCAGCTCGCCGAGGTGAATGCCACGGTGGCTTCGCTCTCGGATCGGGTGCGCTAGGCGGATCCTCGCGGAAGGGTTTTCTGATGGATGCATCACCGCTGGCCGGTTGGGATAATTTCTATGTCATCGTCGGTTCGGCTGCCGCGGGCCTGGCCGGGCTGACCTTCGTGGTCATCGCGCTCATCCGGGATGCGCGCAGCGTGCGGCCCACCGGGCTGCGCGCCTTTGTCACCCCGACGATCGTGCACTTTGGCGGGGTGCTGGCGCTCGCTGCGTTTCTCAGCATGCCGCACCAGCATGTGGCAACGCTCAGCGCCGGATTCGTAGCCGGCGGCCTTGCGGGCCTGGGCTATGGCGTGTCTACCGCGCTGAACCTGCGCCGGCAAGGCCCCGAGTACATGCCGGTGCGCGAAGACTGGATGTGGAATGTGATCTTGCCGTCGCTCGCCTACGCAGCCCTTTTCTCGCTGGGGGCTTTGATCTGGGTGCGGCCCGCGCAGACGCTGTTCGGAGTGGCTGCGATCTCGCTCGCCCTGCTATTC